>CAMVIL010000001.1 GCA_947167535.1 uncultured Ruminococcus sp.
AGAGAGTCCCAGCGTGCCGTCCGACTCAAAGAAGTCGATATGGCAGGCGCGCTCCCATTCCTTGCCGCGCTGATTGTAGTTAGCGGGCTTTTTGCCGTCGTCTTCGTCTTTGTACTCGGGCAGGTTCTTGTTATCGTCATAGACTTTGCCCTTGACGAATATGCCTGTCTCGTAGTCAAAGAGGTTCTGGGGGTCGGTGGTGACGGAGATTATCGGCAGGTTGTTGTGGTTGGCGTTGCTGATACCCACGAAGTAGCTCTTGGTGACAGACTCGCTGTATCTGCCGTCGGCGCTGTATGTAACGGCGCGGACAACGGTGCCCTTGTCAACGGCGCTCTTTGAGGGCTGTTTGTAGTCCCAGGGGGTTATCTCGCTTACCTTCGCCATAGTCGAGATGGAGTTATCCTCGGAGCTTCTGTTGTGGATATTCAGCGGCTCGGTGTATTCTTTCCTTGTAGACGAAGTCGTAGGATCGGAGCCGTCGGTGGTATAGTAGATCTTGTTGCCGGCGTCGGTCTCCATTGTGAGGTCGAAGGCCTCCTTGTACATACCGCTGTCCGAGCTGAGCAGAGGAGCGTTGCAGGGGATCGCCGATGCGGCCTTGTTGTTGGAAGCACCGGGAGTGGGGAAGAGCAGGCGGAAATCGCCTGTGCCGTCAGGCTGTCTTGCCCAGGTGGTATCGTCCTCGAGGGCAGGTACTTCGACGGTGTCCACAGCCGTTTCGCCGTTTACGAGAGCCAGCTTTACGCCGCTGCCCGCGAGGTTATAGCCTGTATTCGGCACCGAAGCGTCGCCGTTGTATGTCTTGCAGCTGAATACCAGCAGAGTCCCGCCGGCAGGCACTGTCACCTCCGTGAAGGTGTACTCGTTGCTGTCGCCCTTGACCAGCTTCCAGCCGTTCAAGTTGGCGTCGGTGTTTCCGCCGTTGTAGAGCTCTATCCAGTCGCAGAACTCTCCGTTTTTGTCAACGGCAGCGGTAGTGTTGCCGTTGGTTCCCTTATTGCCCGTGCAGACCTCGTTGATGAAAAGCTGAGCGCTTCCCGCCGTCAGTGAGGACGGTGCTTCGCCAAGGCTTGCAAAAGCGGGTACTGCTCCCGAAGCTGAGAGCATTGCTGCCGCGGATATCATAGATACCACGCGGCGTGTCATATCGTTCATAAAGATCCCTCCGATCATAATAGTCATACCAGTGTAAGATTTTTACATTGCCTACAAAAAACAGCGATCTTATGCAGGCGATTTGCGTAAAGTTATACAATAATATTCTACCACATTGAGGGCTGTATGTCAATTGTAATGATAAGAGAAAAACGGTATCGACGTTTGATTATTTTAAACAAAAAGGGCGTATAATATACCGTAGGCTACACCCGCGGCTGTGCCGTAGAGGATTACGGGACCTGCGATGGAGAATATCTTGGCTCCGACTCCCAGTACGTAGCCTTCCGTTTTGAACTCGACGGCGGGGGCGGCGACGGCGTTGGCGAAGCCTGTGATCGGCACGAGAGTCCCCGCGCCTGCGTGCTTGGCGATCTTCTCGTACTTCCCGAGTGCGGTGAGAAGCACCGACAGCGCGATAAGCGTCACCGAGCACCATGCCGAGGCGCTCTTGCTGTCGGCACCCATCAGCTTGTACAGCTCGGTGAGCGTCTGTCCCAGCAGGCATATCGTCCCGCCGATAGCGAAAGCCTTGGCAACGTTCAGATACCACCTGCTGTTTTTTGAGGCTCTCTCTGCCATCTGCGCATACTGTTCCTTTGAAATGTTCATAATATCACCTTTTTAAATGGTATAGTCAGGGAGCTTTCCCCGAGGTTAGTATTCCCCTCTGTATGCCGATTATTCGCTTCCCTGCGGATTGACAAGCGGGAAACTAAGTGATATAATATATATTCAATAGTATACTTAACAGAGGGAGGTGACGGTATGGACTCGAGACTTGAACGCGAGATAACCTATCTCAAGGGCGTAGGCCCCAAAAAGGCTGAGATTTTTAATAAGGTAGGGGTCGATACCGTCTATGACCTGCTCCAGTACTGTCCGCGGGATTATATCGACCTCTCGGAACCGACGGCGCTTGCCGATATCCGTCCCAATACCGAGGAGCCGCAGGCGGTGCGGGTGAGACTGGTCAAGAAGCTTCCCGTTGCGCGTATCCGCAAGGGACTGACTATCTGCAGGGCGGTCTTTACCGACGATACCGCCGACATCACCGTTACCTTGTTTAATCAGGACTATTTGTTCGGGAATATGCAGGAGGATAAGCAGTACGTGCTTTACGGCAAGGTGACGGGGAATATGCTCCGTCCCGAAATGGCGTCGCCGATGATCTTCGCAGGGGATTCGGAAGACCTTATCGTTCCCGTCTACCCGCTGACCGAGGGTCTGTCTCAGGCATTCGTCAGAAAAGAGGTCAAGGCGGCGCTCGACCTGCTGGGCGGCGACTCCCCCGATATCATGCCGCAGTATATTCTGGATAAGATAAAACTCCCCTCGCTGATGTACGCGTGGGAGAACGTTCACTTCCCGCGGTCGGTGTTCAGCGCCGTCGAAGCGCGGAGAAGGCTGATATTCGATGAGTTTTTCATATATTCGCTGGCGATAGCGTACCGCCGTACCGTCTCGGACGAGGTCTCGGATTACGTCATGAAGCGGCACAGCATGAAGCCTTTCAAGGAGATTCTCCCCTTTGAGATGACGGGCGCTCAGATGAACGCCGCCGCCGACTGCGGCAGGGATATGATGAGCGGACACCGCATGAACAGACTCATTCAGGGAGACGTCGGCTCGGGAAAGACTGTGGTGGCGGCGTGTATGGCGTACTTTACCTTTAAAAACGGCTACCAGTCCTGCCTGATGGCGCCTACCGAGATACTGGCGGCACAGCATTTTGAGACTTTCAAGAGATTCCTCGAACCCTTCGGGGCGAAGGTCTGCCTGCTCAGCGGCGGACTGAGAGCCAAGAAAAAGAAAGAGACCCTCGCGGGGATATCCGACGGGACTTATGATGTCGTAGTCGGCACCCACGCGCTTTTCTACGGCGACGTGCAGTTCAAAGACCTGGCACTCGTCATTACCGACGAACAGCACCGCTTCGGCGTTGAACAGCGCAAGAAGCTGTCGGCAAAGGGGCGCAATCCGCACACCATCGTCATGTCCGCCACTCCCATACCCCGCACGCTTGCGCTCATGCTATACGGCGACCTTTCGGTGTCGGTGATAAACGAGCTCCCCTCGGGACGCAAGCCTGTGCAGACCTACGCCGTCAGCGGGAAAATGCGGGAGCGCGCCTACGGATTCGTAAAAAAACAGCTGGACGCGGGACATCAGGGGTTCATCGTCTGCCCCGCCGTCGAGGAGAGCGAGCTCGACATCAAGAACGCCAAGAGCTACTACGAGGAGCTGAGCGCAGGCGAGTTCGCCGACTACAAGCTGGGGCTTCTTTACGGCAAGATGTCGGCGGCCGACAAGCAGGCGGTGATGGACGCCTTCAAGGAGGGCTTCCTCGACCTGCTGGTGTCGACTACGGTAGTCGAGGTCGGCGTGGGCGGTGCGAATGCCACCATCATGGGGGTGGAGAATGCCGACCGCTTCGGGCTTTCACAGCTGCACCAGCTGAGAGGACGAGTCGGGCGCGGCGGTGACGAGGCGTTCTGCATACTGATAACCGACAACACCTCCCCCGAGAATGTGAAGCGTATGAAAGCGATAAGCGGCACGAACGACGGCTTCAAGGTGGCGGAGGAGGATCTGCGGCTGAGGGGACCCGGGGATTTCTTCGGGACGAATCAGCATGGTCTGCCTGCGTTCAAGATCGCCGATCTGACGCGGGATACGGAGCTTCTGGAGCGGGCGCAGAAGTTATCGGCGCAGGTGATCGAGGAAGATCCTGCGCTGGCGAAGAATAAGAATCGTGATCTGAGCAAGCTGGTGGAAGTGCTGCTGAAGCGCGGCGCGGAGATCAGCTAAGCAAATAAACGGGAACGCTGCAACCGGCCGCTCGGCAGTAGACTGCCATAACCGAACGGAGAAAGGAAAAAAGCATGAGATATGAAGATCAATTCAAATACTGGATATTCAGACTGGTGCTGCTCGTAAGCGCCGACCTTATGGGACTGGTCGTCGGGAAACTGCTGCTCTGGGTGGTGGCGTCATTCCTGCCCTTCGGTATGCTGGGGGTCAAACAGTTCCTCATAAGCGATATGACGGGATCTGTTGTGGCGGCGCTGACTATGACTGTGCTTCTGGGTCTCGTCTTCCGCGACGACGGCAAAAAACACGCCGCCTACGAGGACATGGATCTTATTCTCGTGACGATCAGCGCTATGCTGCTGCTGGCTGTGTACTTTATCCCCGTGATATTCTATAACCCCGCTGACAGCACCAAGGTCATGGATACGCTGTACTATATGTTCTATTTCCCCTGCCGCTGGGTCATGGTCGGATTCGGTGCCGATATCAAGACCGCTGCCGCTGTCGGTATCGGAGTGATACTTGCGGTACAGCTGGTGATATACAATTATAAATATACTTCGTATAAGAAAAAACACCCGTTTATGTTCAAGGAATCCGACTCCGAACAGCAGGATGATGCTGAGACCGCCTGAATGTGCAGAATTGTTTTTTATAACTATATTGCTATCTGTGAAGTGCACAAAAATAAGTAAAAATACTGACTTTGTTCAAGTTTAGTAAAAATGTATAAATGGGCGCTCTATATTTTGTTAAAAAAGTTATTGAAAAAATCTATCCTAACGCTTGAATTGAACTGAAAAAAATGTTATAATTAAGAAAATACGTTTTGTGCTTACGCTGAGAGGTACTTAGTGCTTTACAGTGCAAAAGCATTTTGCAAAGCGTGTTAACAGGTGGAGGTGTAACGTATTATATGAGAAATTACAGCTATGTTGCTAAGGATTCTCAGGGTAAGACCATAAAGGGTGTTATCGAGGCAGAAGATCAGCAGCAGGTGCAGGAAAAGATCTATGAGCAAGGTCTGTTCCTTATCAGCGCGACAGAGGCACTCGGCGGCGTAAGACGGGAAGGCGTCCATAGATTCACAGTTAAGGATCTGGCATTTTCCTGCCGACAGCTGGCGGCGATGCTTACCTCGGGTCTGACGATCGTTAAGGCTCTTGACATTATGTACAAGGAAGAGTCGAATAAGGGCGCGAAGTCGGTATGGCTCGCTCTTTACGAGGACGTTAACAAGGGCTCAAGCTTTACGGAAGCGCTGCTTAACCGCGGCGGTAGCTTCCCTGACTTTATGATAAGCATGATCGACGCGGGTGAATCGGCGGGTAACCTCGATATCACGGTACAGCGTCTTTCCGATTTCTATGCTAATCAGAACAAGACACAGAATACCATTAAGGGCGCTATGATGTATCCTATCATACTCGGCGTTCTGACAATCGTAATGGTAATCGGTATGTTTACATTTATCATGCCTATATTCGCAGGACTTATGTCTGAGGATCAGATGCCGCCTCTGTCAAGAGCACTGTTCGGATTCTCAAACTTCCTGAAAACAAAATGGTATGTGCTCATCATCGCGATAGCGTTAGTTATACTGGCGATACGCTACGCACTGAAGACACCTGCTATCCGACTCAGGTTTGATATGATAATCCTGAAAATGCCGGCGGTCGGTCCTCTGGTCGTAAAGATCTACGAGGGCAGATTCTCCAGAACTCTTTCGTCTCTGTATTCCAGCGGTATCCCGATGGTAGATTCGCTTCAGCGTGCATCGTCGGTACTGGGTAATTCATATGTCGATAAGATGTTTATACAGGTTATCGACGAAGTTAAACAGGGTTCGCCTATGTCTCTGGCTATCGCTAAGACTGAGATATTCGAGGGTATGTTTACCTCGATGATCTACGTCGGCGAAGAGTCGGGTGCTCTTGATGAGATACTCGAGAAGACTGCGGACTACTACGAGGAAGAATCTGACGCAGCTGTTAAGCGTCTGGTTGCTCTGCTCGAGCCTGTGATGATCATCATCATGGGCGGCGCGATAGGTCTTTGCCTTGCGGGTATCTTCCCGCTGCTGTATGGCGGTATCGGCGCACTTGAGAACTCGTAATAATACTACTGGGAAATTTAATATGGCGGCTCGGCGGGCGTTTCCCGCCGTACTGCCAACAATATTTAGAAGAGGTGAAGGAATAAATGCTGTCATTTGATATTTCTGATAGACAGATAAACATTGTAAAAGGTGATAACACCGGCGTAAAGATCAAGATCGACAGATCTCTTACGGTTGATATTCCGGAGGATATGATCATTAACGGTGAGGTTGTAAATCTTTCCGGTCTTGCAGATCTTCTGGTCTCCAATCTTAAGTCTCAGTCGATGATGGATAAGGAAGCTGTTGTAACTTTCTCGTCCAGCAACATAGTATTTAAGGAACTTATCGTTCCTAAGGCAAAGGGTAATGACTTCCTGAACATGGTACAGAACCAGATGCAGCAGGAAATGGGTATTACCGATGACTACTCTATCTCCTACACTATCGTAGGTGAGGCGGGCGCTGATAACGCAGGCTCGCAGAAGGTACTGGCTACCGCTTGTCCTTCCAACGTAGTTGAAGGCTTCAGAAAGCTGTTCAACATCATGTCCATCTCGCTGAAGTCTGTTAACATCAGCTGTAACTCCATCTCCCGTATCGTTCTTGCTGAGAAGCAGAACCTCGAGAAGATGCCTCTGCTGGTTTGCCAGATAGACGACAACTTCCTCGGACTGACACTGTTCGAGAACGGTCAGATGGCATTCGCAAGATACGAGCCTATCTCTCAGGAGGACTATGAGTCGGAGGAATACCTCACCGAGGCTATCAGTGAGAACATCTTCCGTATGGAACAGTTCAACAAGGCAAGAGGCGGCCCGGGTCTTTCCAACGTAATCCTTTACGGTAAGATCGATGACTTCATCAAGCTGGTTGACGCTCTTGACGCTCTCGACGTTAGAGCTACTGTACTGGGAGTTCCTTCTCAGATCACCGGTTATGAGAACTTTGAGTTTACCGTATTCGCTAACGCTATCGGTGCTCTTTACAGAAGAAACAAGGCTACCGAGCGTATCAACCTGCTGGAGGTTGATCAGGCAACCGGTAAGGGCGGCTCCAGCGCTTCCGCTACTACACTTATCACTCTGGCTATCGCAGTTGGTGCATCTGTCGCTTTGGTTGCTGGTATCACCGGTATCATCCGTATCCGTGAGAACAGCATAAATAAGCAGATCGATGAGGTAAACGCTCAGATCGAAGAGTGCAATAAGATCATCGCCGAGAATCAGAAGCTCCATGATTATATGATCGTCATCAATCAGTATCAGGAAGCTGTTGATCTTGCTAAGGAGAATATGGATACACTTCCTCTTATCAAGAAGGAGATCTTTGATCAGATCGACGCTGACCTGAAGGATACAAAGGGCGGCGGAAAGAAGAAGGGTGAAGCCGGAGAGATCATCTACACCGGTTTCAGCTATGACAGAGGTTCCGGTACTATCCGTATCAGCAATGTACAGCTGCCTGAGCAGAAGACTGCTAATGATTTTGTAAAGACTGTTGTTGATACCGGCTATTTTGCAGACGTTACCTACGGCGGTTATGTGGGCACCGGCGAAGAAGGCAACCCCGTTATTATTTCGAGTGTTGATCTTGTTTTAAAGGATGTGCCCAAGGAGGATAGCTCCGAAGAAGCTGCAACAGAGGAGGTAACTGAATAATGAATCTTAATTCACGTGATAAGCTGATTTTAATAGCAGTACTTACAATCGCAATTTGGGTTGCGGGTATTATGTTCTTCATCAAGCCCGCCATCGACGCTGTAAAGCTCGCAAGCCAGACTCTCGATGCTAAGGAGATCGAACTTGCTGATCTTCAGAAGCAGATCAAGGAAGACGAGGATCTTCCTCAGAGATGTCAGGAAGCATACGACAAGGTCGTTAAGACCGCTGAGATCTTCTACCCCATGCAGAAACAGCATGAGGCTATGATGGAGGTTCAGGATCTTCTCGATGTTAATAAGAAGACTGAGGAGCAGGATATTCAGAATCTCGATATGTCCATTACTACCGCTTCTTCGGTTAACCTTGCAAGATACGTTTACCATCCTTCGATGGTAACTACTACCTTCGACGAGATCATGCCCGATGATGTTGAAGAGGCTGCACAGATTGATTCCCTTTCTCTCGGTGCGTACAACATGAGCTTCTCCTTCAAGGCTAAGAAGGAAGATCTGATGAAGTTCTTTAACCAGATTCAGGACAGATCCCCCAGAAGCCTTATCATCGACGGCGTTTCGATCGACAGCGTTGCAGAGAACGAGGATGACACTGATTGGAATGGCTCCATCACTATGGAGTACATCATGATCCCTGACTTCCCGTCTCCCGATGATGTTGATAAGCTCTTCCCCGATGCTCCTGCTGATGTAGCAGTTGATGCAGTGGCAGAGTAAAATGAAATAACCATTATATGGTAAGGGTGGAGTCATATCCATTCTTGCCATGTAGTGTTATTTATTGGTTAAAATTTTTAAGGCTTTATTTAGAGAGGGTAGAGACTTAAAAAGGCTATAGAATTATGAAAGGTGGTTACGGAAAAGATGAAACGAGTAAACGGCAAAAACCAAAAAGGTTCGGTTCTGCTTGCCGTAGTTTGCTTTGGTATGATGTGCGTTACTATGGCAACAGTATGTTTGTCGCTTGTTAACTATTCTAACGGCGCAACTGCTAAAAACGTAATGCGTACTCAGGCAAAAGTTACCGCTGAAGCTTGTCTCACGGAGTACATTGGCGCTTATACAGGCGACGTTGACCCCGCAGTTGACAGCGTAAACGGCGGCAAGCCAAAGTATACGTACCTTCAGAACCTCGCTGCTGGCTATACCGAGGCGGCTCCCAGAGTCATCAAGGTAAATAGCGCTGATGCGAACTTTGTGAAAAACTACGGCGAAGCTGAGATCCGCCTCTACGAAGACGGAGCTGGCGGTTTCAGAGTTAAGTGTGTTTGTACCGTAGGTAAGGGCGGTTATCTCAAGGCTCAGACCCAGAGTGCAAGCGTTAAGTTTGCGTCTGCATCTGCGAGTCCTCAGATCACCAGTGATGCGCTCGAGTGCTCGGAGGGATTCTCCGATACAGGCGGAAGACAGGCTAACATCTCCGGTGATATGCACATAGAGAGAAGAGTTATCCCCGGTTCCAGCCCTGTGGCTTACGAGCCTGATACCGTGTTGACCGTAGGTGTTAACGGCGGTACTTACAACTCTCACATATACAGTGAGAACTCTATCCAGCTTTCCAACGGCGGTACCTTTACCGACGTATACAACAAGACAGGAACGCTGAATTATCAGCCTAACAAAGATAACAACGTCGGCGATGCTTTCGTTCAGGCTCCTGTTATCTGGACTGACCAGTATCTGCTGGCTACCGATAACAACGCAGGCGTAGGTACCAAGGTCGGCAAGACTGATACACACCTTTACAACAGCTGGACTGCTGCAAAGGCAGGCAAAACTTACGACGCTGCCCATCTGGAGAACATGGATGGCTTCATCTATGTTGGTAAGCAGGTAATGTTCATCGGACCTTCGGGTGCGAACCTCTTTATCGGTTACACCAGCGATTCGGGCGGAACTATGTCCAAGCCGATCGACCTTTACTGCGGCGGCGCATATTTTGGTCAGATCAATTCTCACGTTCTCTCAGGCGGTACTCAGAGCGTCAACGGTCAGTTCCAGGCAGCTCGCGGCGTTAAGTTCCCTCAGGGCGTTGCTCAGACAGGCGGCACAGCAGTTACCAATGCTGACGGTACTATCAAGGGCGGCGGCGGCGCTAAGGACTACACAATAAACGGAAACGTTTATTGCTATGATAACGGCGAGACCGCTTCTAATCCTTACAGCACTTCCGGAAGCCTTTATTGGTTCAGCACTGAAACCGGTAAAACGATCCATATTACAGGTGATCTGACCGTTGAGCATGATATATTCATGACGTCAGGAAACACAATCAAGGTTGACGGTAGTGTACACATTGGCGGTAAGGTATACATCATTAGCAGAGGTACATGGAACTCCATGAAGAGAGTAATGGTAGTAGACCCTGCCAAGGTAGCTGAGATCGAAGTAGCAACTACTCCTAAGAAGATCTCCTACTCCTCACATAATTATGTTACTGCCGGCGTCAAGGTTGACACCGTTGTTGACAAGACAGGCGTTACTTCTTCTCCAAGAGATGCTATTCCTCTGAAGGGATATCAGGCATCTACAGGTGTTCGTACCGATAACAGAAGCAAGCTGAGAAATATCTATAAGAACGCTACTACCAACAAGATCTTTGATGCATCATTCAATGGCAGCAGTTCGTACCATTCATATGCAAAGGATATCTCCCTGAAGTATGCAGAAGCTATGGCTACCAAGATGTCCGAATCCAACAAGTATAAGGACAAACACACGGGCGATGTGAAGAGCGTTCTGACCAAGCACACTGGCAACGGCAGCACCGTATATGAGATCGGCACAAGCTGCTACATGGTTCCCTCGGATATTCAGGAACCAGGCAACAATGCTGATGATGAGGCTAAGAACAAGAGATATGTTGTCAAGCTCGTTCAGGACGACATAGTGCTTGCACTTCCTATCCAGAACGGTGACAAGGGATCTCCGCTGATCTTCGTAGATGCTACCGAGCGCGTGGTCGATGCCGTCTCCAAGAAAGGACCTTTCCTGTACATCATGTATTACTATGCAGGCAGCGGTTCGGTTACCAGAAATGGTTCTACGGGCGATGTTACCATCAACAATTGTCTCTATTTAAGTGAGGACGCTGGCAGACCTGATGGTTTCCATAAAGTTCAGAATGTTTATGTTAACGGCTCATTCCAGGAAGTAACCGTAAATATGAAGAATTCCACTAAGGACTTCAGAACCAACACCTGTCCCGACATCAGACTCGGACGTACTGACTACGGCAGGACCTGGATCTCCGATGTTGATCTGTATACTCCTTATGAAGTATCTGTTGAGATCCACGAGGATACGATAAGCAAGACTTACTTTGTAGATCCTGACCTTATCGCTCCCAACATTGCAAACGTTAACGATCCCAGTGAGCTGGGTGGCTCCGGCGATACGTATACTGACCCGAATACGGGTTCCAGCGTAACGAGGATCAGAAGTCAGTTCTATCAGAATCTCATAATCAACATGGTTCCCGATGATGTAGATTACTACTTCCAGGGCACCGACACCAGAGCTCAGGGTATACTTTACGCTCCTGCGAGTAACGTTGTATTCACCAGTGCTCAGATCATGTGGTACGGTCAGGTCAAGTGCAAGACCTTTACCGTACAGGGAGAAGTTTCCAACCCTGTAATTACTGATATCCCTGCAGCCGCAGGCTCTATACTTGACTTTATCAATATATCCAACACAAGCGCTACGGGTATCCAGATACAGTACTACGAGTACTAATAGGGGGTGCGATAAATGAGAATTAAAAAGAATCAGTCAGGTATGACTCTTGTCGAAGTCGTTATCGCACTTGGTGTTTTCAGCTTTACATTCCTTGGCGTAACAATGTGTCTGGCGGCGGCTCTTAAGCTCAACAACAGAAACATGCTGAGAGACAGAGAGCTGAATGTTCAGCAGAAGGCAATCGAAGAGCACAAGGCCGAAGGTGTTGCGCTCCTCTCTACCGGACAGGGTGGTCTCGGACTTGGCGGCAACAAGATAGTTTTCGGAAACACTGCTGCTGCTCTTGAGGATGGACAGCTCTCTGCCGGTGTGGGAACACTCGGTTCGGTCACTCTGTTCCATGCGGTAAAAACTGCTGCACAGGGTAATACCTACAACTTCGAGATCAAGGGTATTTCCAGCCCCCGCAATACGCTGGGCAACTCTACTCTTGAGGCAATCGATCAGTCTGCGGGTATATATCACCTGCACGTAATCAGCAATTATACCGGAAGCGTTGATGTTATCATTAACATCAGCGGCGGTGAGATCTTTGAGGGAAGCCACTCTAACGGCTATGTAAACACCTCTTCGATCTATGCACGTACTCTGGCTCCCGCAGGTTCGGGCGGTGCCGTAGCAGGCGCTATGCCTTCGGAGCTGTTGGTAGGTTACGCCAATTCGGGTACTGTAAACGACATCAAGATCACCTGCAATGCTGATAACGGTACTTCATTCACAAAGACGATCAATGCCGGTTGGCTCACAGGCCCAAAAGGTGCTGCTTATGTTGTTATCGACTCGGGCGGCAACTGCAGCGCATGTGGCGCCGGCGAGAACCCCTGACCGAATTAAGGAGGTAAATCTGAAATGAAAAAACTTCTTAAGAAAGGTTTTACGCTTGTAGAGCTCATAGTAGTACTGATGCTTATGGGTATCATAACGACTTGTATCGTTATGGCGATCAGACCTGTAACTCAGCTCTATGCGGACATTAACTACAAGTATGAAGAAGAGAACAGTGCTATCACATTGTTCGACTTCATAAACGGTGATCTTAGATATGCCACAAAGGTCAATGTTGTTTCCAAGTCAAGTGACGACCTGTCATGGTTATCCGCTCACTCCGGTGAGTATAAGAACTTCATGATGTTCAGCAATGATACCAGATCTATCAGCAATAAGGGTGCAAGAGGATACGTTAAGTATGGTCTTACTAGCGGAACTGCTGACTGGAAGTATGTAGTTTCTGAAAGTCTGTATGGTGAGAACGATTATCAGTTCTCTATCGACAGCTACGACACAGCGCTCGGACAGCAGAGCCTGACCATTACTGCAGAGGCTCATCCCATGAAGATGACAGCAGACGGCGCGGGCTTTGAGGTCAACAAACGCAAGCCTTACACTTATAAGGAAGCTATCCAGTTTGTAAATATGCGCTATGCGCAGTCCCACGTTAATCACCTGACTGTTAACTTCAATGTTTCAGTTAACAGCTCAGACAAGTACATCTTCATACTTTACTCCAAGCCTAAGGATCTGCCTTCGGCTCCCGTATCTGTTGGTCCTACCGGTTCTCAGATTGGACCTCACAACGATTCCAACAAGAAGAACAAGGTAGTTAAGTATGATGAGGGCGCAGCTCCTGCTGTTCCCGGTGCTACTCCCAAGCTTATAGTTCACTTCTATAACACTGTTAAACAGCCTTATCGTATGTACAAGGTTGCTACTACCGGTTGTACATGGTCCAGATCTGATGGAGTGGAAAGTGCTAAGGATCAGATCAATCGTGTAACTACTGATGTTGTAGTTACCGCAATAAGTACGGGTAATACCTTTAGAGTATTGACTGATATGGTCGGCGGTGAAAAGGAAATTTACAAGATGGATTCAGATGAATTTGCAGCACTTACGGGTGAGGTTCATAAATACATCTGGTACGATGATACTCCCACCCCCTCTGATCCGTCTGAATTTATCCACACCGATCCTTACGATCCTCCCGGCAAACTCAGCCCGACAAAGCTTCTGAAGATCCATTACATTCCCTGTGACACAGATGATCCTAAGATCGGTCTGAGAATATATGATGGCGACAGTGTTACCTATCCCTCGGCTAAGATCAGCTTTAACGGCGATGAAGTAATGCTCCCCAACGGCGGCGATTACTTTGCTTATGATGGAGGCACAGAGATTTATGTTGAAGTTGAGTTTACAATGGATGACGGTGCAGTACACCTAAAATCAACTGATGAATACAAAAACGTTCTCAAGGATTATGAAGTATGGGGTGAAGAAGACATTACCAGCCCAGATGGGGTAAGGGAGATATGGCTCTATAACGGTGAAGCCAAGGAAAATAGAGACGATCTTCCCCTTCCTGATCCATATGAAAAGGAAATACTTCTTCACTATATGTGGACTCCTCCCACAGCTGATTGGGACAAGAGCCCCACTAACGGACTTGTATTCAAGGATAAGGACGGAGCTGCCAACTCTTCCAAGACCAACGAGGGTGCTATCCCCAACAATGGTGAATTCAGAAGAAAAGCCGAAGGCGATAGCTTTGATATCACTGTAACTTTGATAAAGTCTGCTGCTATCGTTCATGTTGTTAATATAAACAAGTACACTGACGATAGTACTGCTCTGCTGATTCTCAACGACAGTTCCGCAGATGAATACTGGATCAGCAACGGCGCTGCTTACGAGAATAAGTCTGACGTTCCGGGTATGAACGAGGTCAATAAGAAGATCAATCTCCACTATTTAGGCGGTACTGATTATACTGATGGTCTCGCGATCATCGACAATGACTCCCTGACGGACTCCATTAAGGTCGGTGACGATTTCGTTCCCAACGGTGGTATTTACGGCTGGTACGCTGATGGCGGCGAGGCTTCGGTTACTGTAACCCTCGTTTACGGCAGTTCTTCTGCAAAGGTATCCTATAAGTCTATCGGAAGTGACTGGCCTGATGATGAGCCTGTTATACCAGATCTGAACACAAACTCTAAAGATGATTACTGGTTCTACGGTGGTGCATGCTACGAAAACGAAGCTGATGCAAAAGCAGCTAAGGAAGCTGCTGAAGGCGGCTCTGCTCCCGAAAGTACCGAGATGTCCGTAACCGGCAATGGTGTGGCTGCTGCAGTACAGGCATTCTACAAGAGAATGGCATTTGTACCTTACAGCAAGGCAGTTTAAAATCAAAACACAATTTCACAAGCGGCGCGCAAAACCGCCGCTTGCTGAAAAAATCCCCCGGGCTGACGGCTCGGAGGATTTTTTGAGCAAATTATTTAGAAATGCTTAGTAAGGAAATACGGGATCAAACGGAAGATTCATTATTGCGTCTTCACCGTAAACGATCTCTGCAAGACCCGTGAAATTCATGTACCAGTTGGCTATATCAAAGCCCCACAGCATCGCGATCAGGATACCGATGGAGAGCCACGGTCCGAATGCGAACGCCGATTCGCCGTTTATCCGCTTGAGGATAACCCCCGCGATGGCGCCGAGCACGATGCCGAGCAGAAGTGCTACCAGTATGCGCGAGGTGCCGAGGAAGAATCCCGCACCTGCCATAAGATATACATCTCCGAGACCCATTGCTTTGCCTTTTGAGATCAGGAAGATCAGCAGCAGCGGGACAGACGCCGCGAAGAGACCGATTATGTGGCTCTTGAGCGGAACACCGCCTCTGCCGTAGCAGAAGATCATTTCGGGTATCGCAAGTATTGCGATGAAAATGCAGACACCGGTCGAGATAAGCTGTGTGTCCCAGTCCATGAAGAATACAACGATAAGCGCGGAATATACCAGACAGCAGAGGATCGTGTAGAGCATTCTGCCTGAAACGAAATCCATCTTGAGTGCGATCAGTACCCAGCCCACTGCGTTGAGACTTTCAACTACCGTGTATCGGGGGGAGATCTGGTCTCCGCAGGCTCGGCACTTGCCTCGAAGCAGGCACCAGCTGACTATCGGGATGAGGTCGCGCTTTAGGATCGGCGTACCGCACTTCATGCAGTGTGAGTTTGATTTTATCAGCGATTCCTCTTTAGGCAGACGGTAAATGCAGACATTCAGAAAGCTGCCTACCACCGCTCCGAAAAGGAACATGAACACGTAAAGTATAACAATAGATATATTGTATTGAAGCTCGGGTGACATTATTTCACCTCCTTTGTAAATTGATTTAACATTAGTATATCATATTTTTTACCTAATTTCAATAGTAAATCATTAAAATATCGCGGTTTTTTGCGTGGGTGTGCGCGGAAGATTGAAGCCGCGGGACGGGAGAACTGATATATGAAGAACATACCTATTGGTGAACACCTGATCGAAAAAGGTCTGGTAACTCAGGAACAGCTGAATGAAGTTCTTGCTGCTCAGAAGGAAGAAAAGAACAAAGGCAAGAAGCTCGGTGACCTTATCGTTGAGATGAAGCTTGTTACCGAGAATCAGTTTGCAGAGGTTCTTGCAGAGCGTCTGAACATCTCTTTCATCGACCTTGATTCGGCTGAGCTTCAGCCTGATATCATCAAGAAGATCCCTGAGGACAAGGCAAGAAAGTATAACTGTATCGCAGTTAATAAGGTAGGCAGAAGACTTACCGTTGCTACCGATAATCCTTCGGACTTCTATGCAATGGAATCTCCTTCCAGATGGCTACAGGTCCTGCTGTAATGAGAGCGATCGGACGTTTCTACTCCGCAGGTGTTACCGAGACTATCGTTGAGGAAGCTACCAAGGAAAAGGAAGAGCAGGTTTCGCTGGACGATCTCGTTACCGAAGCTTCCAATGATCGTATCGACAATGCGCCTATCGTTAAGCTGGCTAACGCTATTATCGAGAACTCCTTCCGTAAGGAGGCTACCGATATCCATATCGAGCCTTTTGCAACGGAGACTAAGATACGTATCCGTGTAAACGGCGACCTTATCGAGCTGATGAGGATATCTGCGGCGCTTCATGTTGCGCTGGTAACACGTTTTAAGATCCTTTCCGGCATGAACATCGCTGAGAAGCGTATCCCTCAGGACGGACGTATGTCGCAGACTATCGACGGTACCGTAGTTGACCTTCGTGTATCTAATCTTCCTATGGTTTACGGCGAGAAGGTCGTTCTCCGTATCCTGGCGAGCGATGACTCGGTAAGACGTATACAGGATCTTGGTATGACAGACTATAACTACGAGAGATTCGTTTCCTGCCTGAAGGTTCCTCAGGGCGTTATCCTGGTTACCGGACCTACCGGTTCCGGTAAGTCTACCACGCTGTACGCGGCGCTGGGTGAGATCGCAAAGCCTAACCTCAACGTTATTACCGTTGAGGACCCTGTGGAAAAGAAGATAAGAGACATAAACCAGTGTCAGATAAATGAAAAGGCGGGCATGACCTTCGATGCAGCGCTCCGTTCCATCCTTCGTCAGGACCCTGACATCATAATGGTCGGTGAGATGCGTGACGCGGAAACTGCGTCCATCGCTATCAGAGCTGCTATTACTGGACACCTTGTGCTTTCGACACTTCATACCAACGACGCGGCTTCCACCGTTACGAGACTTGTTGATATGGGCGTTGTTGCTTACATGGTTGCTACCTCGCTTATCGGTATCGTTGCTCAGAGACTTACAAAGAAGCTCTGCAACGACTGCAAGAAGCTTACTATGTCCAAAGAGTTTGACAACGAACTGCTGGGCGTTGACCACAGCATAGAGGTTTACGAGGCTGTCGGCTGCCACAAGTGCAACGATACAGGCTATCGCGGCAGAACCGCTATCCACGAGATCCTGCTGTCCACTCCCGAGATGATGGCTCTTATCACCCGTGAGGCTAAGGCTGACGAGATCTCGGCTCTCGCAAGAGAGCAGGGCTGCAAGCTGCTGAGAGACAACTGCGCTGAGCTGGTAATGAAGGGCGTTACATCGGTAGAAGAGCTTATCCGTGTAACTTACGCTGTATAATCAAATCTGAATCTTATCCGCGGTCGGACGGCGGCGGAATAATATATCCCGGGCTGCTGAGCAGGGCGGGGTAATATACACAAAATGGAGGTAATCAAAAAATGGCTATTGATATTAACAAGGTACTTGACGAGTCCCGCGCACTGGGCTGCTCCGACTTGCACTTCACCGTAGGTATCCCCCCTATCGTAAGACAGGGCGGTAACTTAAGAAAGCTTTCTTCCTATCCTGACATGACCGAGATCGACATTCGTCAGGTTGCAAGAAGCATGACCAACGAGAAGCAGTGGGCTTCCATTCAGGACAGAAAGGATACCGACTTTACATACGTATCCACCCGCGGATTCCGTCACCGTGTTAACGTATATTTCCAGAGAGGCAACACCGCTATTGCTATCCGTCTGCTGAGAAACGATATCCCGACCCTGACCGACCTCGACCTGCCTCCTGTACTGGCAGAGTTCGTTATGCGACCCCGTGGTCTGGTTCTCGTTACCGGTCCTACCGGTTCCGGTAAGTCCACCACTCTGGCGGCTATGATCGACCACGTTAACCTGCACAAGTCGGCTCACATTATCACTGTCGAGGATCCTATCGAGTACGTTCACGCGCACAAGAGATGTATGGTAAACCAGCGTGAGATCGGACAGGACGTTCCCTCGTTCTCCCTCTCGCTCCGTGCTGCTCTTCGTGAGGACCCGGACATCATACTCGTCGGAGAAATGCGTGACTTCGAGACCATCGAAGCAGCCGTTACCGCCGCTGAAACAGGTCACCTTGTTATGAGTACCCTGCATACTACCTCTGCGGCATCCACCATCGACCGTATCATCGACGTATTCCCTGCTCACCAGCAGCATCAGATCCGTACCCAGCTGGCTTCCGTTCTGGTTGGTATCTGCACCCAGACCCTCTGCCGTACACTTGACGGCACCAGCCGTGTAGCTTGCTGTGAGATCCTGAACGCTACCGACTCTATCCGCGCTATGATCCGTGATGACAAGGTTCATCTGATCGGTTCCGCAATGCAGACCGGTAAGGCATCGGGAATGCAGACTCTCGACCAGGAGCTTGCTAAGCTCGTTAACGAGAGAAAGATCAACATGGACGTTGCGCTCGAGAAGTGCGCAAACGCTGCCGACCTGAAGAGATTCATCGCTTCTGGCAAGGCTGGCGTATAATTCGTAACAGCTATTTCAAAGGGCAGTCGAGAGGCTGCCCTTTTTAGTTCTGTCTGCCTGAGGTGCTGCAGTACGACAAAAAAATCTTGACTTTGCCGCACAAATGCGGTATAATCAATACAGTAATAATGAGGATAGGAGTTGAAAGCAATGCTGTCGGTAGTCATTCCCGCGTATAATGAGGCTGCCATGATACCCAAGACCGCGGCGGTCATCGACGGGTTGCTGGAGGATAACGGTATCGACCACGAGATCGTATTCATCGACGACGGCTCGACGGACAGGACCTGGGAGCTGATAAAGGCGACCGCAGCAAGCCTGCCTTCCGTGCGGGGGGTGCAGTTCTCCCGCAATTTCGGCAAGGAGGGCGCCATCATGGCGGGACTTACTGAGGCTCGCGGCGACTGCGCTGTCGTCATTGACTGCGACCTTCAGCATCCACCCGAGAAGATCATCGAGATGTACCGCCTCTGGGAAGAGGGATACGAGGTCATCGAGGGCAAAAAGGACGACCGCGGCAAGGAAAGTGCGGCGCACGAATTCGCGGCGAAGACCTTCTACAACCTTATCAGCCGCGCCGCCAAGATAGATATGCAGGACGCTTCCGACTTCAAGCTGCTCGACCGCAAGGCGGTGGACGTCATCATCAATATGCGGGAGCGGAATATGTTTTTCCGTGCGCTGTCGTCGTGGGTTGGTTTCAAAACGGCGACCGTCCGCTACGAGGTGCGCAGCCGCGAGGTCGGCGAGTCCAAGTGGTCGGGATTGGCGCTGGTGAGGTACGCGCTCAGCAACATCAGCTCCTTTTCGACAGCTCCCATGCAGATCGTTACTATACTCGGCGTATTGATGTTCATCGCATCGGTGGTGCTGGGCGTCACCGCGCTGACCCAGAAGATAATCGGCAAGGCGCTGGAGGGCTTCACCACGGTAATACTGATCGAGCTGTTTTCGGGCAGTGTGCTGATGATGAGCCTCGGCATAATCGGCTACTACATCGCGCGCATCTATGAGGAGATCAAAGACCGCCCCAGATACATCATCTCGGGACGCTGCGGCGAGGAAGAATAACACAGGCTCGCAGGGCATGGAAATGCCGCTGCGAGTCTTTTTATTTGGTGAATCTGTTTATGTGAGGCGCGGATGTTGAGCAAAAAATGTTGATAATGTACAGCTAAAACGAGTGTTCGGTGAATTTTTTTGACGTAATGGCGAAAATTGAAAAAAGGGGTTTATTTTTCAGCGGGAATGTAGTATAATTATACTAGGAGTACCTATGTTCTGAAAACGGAAGGAGATATGCATTTTTATGCTTACACTGGAACAGTTAAGAGAGAAAAAACACCTGCATTTTATCGGTATCGGCGGGTCGGGAATGTACCCCATCGTTCAGATACTTCACTCGCAGGGATACCATATTACAGGCTCGGACAACAACGAGACCGAGACGCTTGACGCGGTCCGCGCGATGGGTATTGAAGTCCATCTCGGGCAGCGCGCCGAGAACATAGCGGGGGCTGACCTTATCATCTACACCGCCGCCGTGCTTGACGACAACCCCGAGCTGGTGGCAGCAAGGGCGAGCGAGGCGGACGTTGTGGAACGTGCAGATATGCTGGGGCTCATCACCGAGCTTTTTGACAACGCTATCTGCGTGACGGGCACCCACGGCAAGACCACCACCACCGCGATGCTCACCGAGATCTACGTTGACGCGGGGCAGGACATCAGCTGCTTTATCGGCGGCAAGCTGCCTGCAATCGGCGGGTCGGGAAGGTTCGGCACCAGCGACATATTTGTCTGCGAGTCCTGCGAGTTTAAGGATCACTTCCTGAAATTCTCGCCCAACACGGCAGTGATACTCAACGTTGACGCCGACCACCTCGACTACTTCGGCTCTCTTGAGAACATCATCAAGAGCTTCCGCACCTTTGCGGAGAAGACCACCGGCAAGCTTATAGTAAACGGCGGAGACGCCAACACCATGAAGGCTATCGAGGGTCTTGACAAGGAGATCGTCACCTTCGGCGAGAGCGGAGACAACGACTACTTCGCCGAGATAAGAATCACCTCGGGCATGACCACCGAGTTCGATATCTACGAGGCGGGCAAGAACGCCGGAGGATTCAGGATCCACGTTCCCGGAAAGCACAACGTGCTCAATGCGCTGGCGGCAGCTGCTGCGGCAAGAAGCACTGGGCTTGGCTGGGATGACATAAGGCGCGGTCTGGACAATTTCCACGGCGCCATCAGACGTTTCCAGAAGATCGGCGAGGGGCGGGGAGTTACCGTGGTGGACGACTACGCTCACCACCCTGCCGAGATCGCGTCTACCCTCAGGGCTGCGAAATCGCTGGACTTCAACCGCGTTTGGGCGGTGTTCCAGCCTTTCACTTACAGCCGCACGGAGCTGTTGATGGATGATTTCGCCGAGGCTCTGCAGATCGCAGACAAGGTAGTGCTGACCGACATCATGGGTAGCCGCGAGAAGAACGATCACGGCATCTACACCGAGCAGCTGGGCGCGAAGATCGACGGAGCGATCTGGTTCGACACGCCCCACGACGTGGTGGATCAGCAGACTGCCGAGCAGAAGGAATTCAATTTCGGGCAGGTGACAGACTACATCGCCGAGCACGCCGAGCAGGGCGACATGGTTATAACCATGGGCTGCGGCGACGTATACAAAGCAGCGAAAATGCTGGTAAAGAAATTATAATTTGACGCAATGACCGTTTGACCGAAGGGGGTTGAAAAAATGAAAGCCAGAATAACCGAGACCGAGAAGAAAGTCTACGAACATATCAAGAAGAGCTTACAGCAGGGTTACGCGCCCACTGTGCGCGAGATATGCGCGGGCTGCGGGTTCAAGTCTACCTCGACGGCGCACCGCGCGATCAAGTCGCTGAGCGAAAAGGGCTACCTTGAAAAGCACGACAAGCTCAACCGTGCGATCAGACTTGCGGGGCGCAAGGTCGTTAAGGTCCCGCTGATCGAGAAAGAGGAGCAGCTGAATGCGGCTTCGATCGATCAGGCTGACACATTCATTGATTTCAATCCGCCGTCCGAGTACACGGGCGAGCTGTTTGCCGTGACTGCCGACGAGGACATTCCCTCGGCTTACGTAAGAAAGGGCGACATCATAGTTGCCGAGACCACTGGTGCGAAGATATCGGTCGAAAAAGGCGGCATTGCCGTAGTCGCGCAGGGCGCGGGAATACTGTCGCTCAAGCAGGCGGTAACAAACGGCGCTATGGCGATCGGCAAGGTCGTGGCAATAATCAGATATGTATAACACCGCGCGACAGAGAAATATGCGCGGTCACAGAAGAAAGTGAGAAAAAATGAGTAACATTAGATGCACGGCTTGCGGTGCGCCGCTTGCCGATGACGCGGTCATCTGCCTGAAATGCGGCAGGGTAGTGGGCAGGCGGCAGCCGCCGAGGCGTCCCCCGCAGCAGAGACCTTCGGGCAGCCCCGCGCCTTATCGTGATCCATATACACAGCAAAGGCGTCCTGCCCAACCGCAGAGCGCAAGAGGCGGACAGCCAGTACCTCAGGCAAGGCAGCAGGCTCCGCAGCAGAGGACGGCTCCACGTCCGCGTCCCGCACAGCCGAGACCTCAGCCTCGCACGGTGCCGAGACCGGTATACGACGCTCCCCCGCCCGAGGTACAGGCAAGGGAAGCAGGCGGGAAATTTCAGCGCAACCGCGGCGTAAGCGGCAAGCTCAGGCTGGCGGCGAGAGGATTTGCGGCGGCGCTGCTCATCACGGTCATCTACATCTGCGGCGCTCTGATACAGACCACCCGCGTGCGGCTCGCCACATACAATTTCAAGAGCGACATGAAGATGACCTATTCCAGCTACGGCAAGGCAATAGACAACTACTTCAAGGAAGGCCGCTGGTCGGCAAACCTGTTCACGGGAAGCTGTACATACACAGGCACGAACAAGCATGGCGAAGAGTACTGCATGGTATTCAGCGCAGGCATGACGATAAAGCTCAAAAGCATGACCGTAGACGGCGAACCCGTCCCCAAAGACCTGATAGAAACCAAGGTCATGGGCATCTTTATTTAGTCCGCGTTTTTTAGTCCGCGTGGTCGCTCGGTGCGGTAGCCCTCGCTCGTGTGTGATCGTCTCTCGTTTTGAGCCGCGGCATATGCGAGAGCTGTTCCTTTGGTTTGCGACCTCTGGCGTGTACCTTAATGCCCGCCCTTGATAGTTCTACGGGGGGAAGTTTGTTATTGCTGCAAGATTTTAAAAATCTGCTATTGGAATGAGTATGAAGAAGAAAAAGAAGAGACCCTTTAAGGGGATACTTTACATCATCAGCTATGTGCTTGCACAGCGGTTTGTTGTAATACTGCTTCTGCTGGCGCAGATCGTGCTGATATTCTATATGTTCGCGGCGCTCAGGCAGTACTCTGGCAAGATGGCGATCATCTTTCAGGCGCTGGCTTCGCTGACGGCGGTGTATATCCTCAACAAGCGGAGCAAGGCGGAGTTCAAGATCGGCTGGCTGGTACCGCTGGTGGCGTTCCCTGTGTTCACGGTGGCGATATACTTCTACCTCAACAACCAGTACGCCGCGCGGCATACCAGAAAGCTATACGCGCAGAAGACCGCCGACACATCGGGGTTTCTGCGGCAGAACAAGAACGTCCTCGCCGAGCTTAAATCCCGCGACGAGCAGACCTACCGCTACGCCTGCTATATGAAAGATTACGCGGGATACCCGACCCAGCGCAACTCAAATGTGCGCTATTTCGGCAGCGGCGAGGAGAAGCTCCCAGTGATGCTCGACGAGCTGAAAAAGGCGAAGCACTACATCTTTATCGAGATGTTCATAATCGACCGCGGCTCGATGTGGGACGAGATACATGAGG
>CAMVIL010000002.1 GCA_947167535.1 uncultured Ruminococcus sp.
GCGTATATGCCCATTCTGTTCTGCCCGACGGCAAGGACTACACCT
The DNA here is from genome assembly GCA_947167535.1 of uncultured Ruminococcus sp. Lineage (GTDB taxonomy): Bacteria > Bacillota > Clostridia > Oscillospirales > Ruminococcaceae > YE71. Next base: position 46 of record CAMVIL010000002.1, read on the forward strand.
TCTGGGGCAGAGGCGTTTCGCAGGGTCACTCTGATGCTATCAGACGCATCGAGGGCGTTGCCGATGCAAGACAGTACACCGTTCCCGTTGAGTCGGCTGTTGAGGCTGCAAGAAGCGGCGAGAATCCCGAGCTGACCACCCGCCAGAAGCACACCAGAGAGTGCTATGTAGTAGCTAAGGAGGGCGCTGACCTCGCTAAGATAGAGAACGAGATCAAGACTATGCCTAACTACTTCGCAGACTACGACACTACCGTAAACTTCATCTCGCAGGAGGAGCTTGACCGTGACCATAAGGGCATTCCTCACGGCGGCTTTGTTATCCGCAGCGGTCACACCGGCAAGGACAACGGGACCAGCCAGATCATCGAGTACAGACTGAAGCTTGGCTCCAACCCCGAGTTCACCTCCAGCATTCTGGTAGCCTATGCGCGTGCCGCATACAGACTGTCTCAGGAAGGTCAGTCGGGCTGCAAGACCGTATTCGACATCGCTCCCGCATATCTCTCGCCCAAGAGCGGCGACGAGCTCAGAGCTTCGATGCTTTGATCCCGATCCAGTAAAACACAGACCGCACTCTTTCGGGGTGCGGTCTTTTTGTGTATTTGGGTTGTTGGTGTTTGTTCTCTTATCTATCTACTCGTAGAAGTTTTCAAGGGCAGATTCTAAGGTCCACGTCAGAAGTCGCAAAAAAACAGAAAGACCGCACTTTTTGGGTGCGGTCTTTCTGCATGAAGTAAAAGAATATGAAAAATTATTAGAAGAAGGCTTGGTTATCTCATGAACTCGTTGTAGTAGTCGTAGAAGTCGCCGAAGTTGTTGCCGTTGCCGTCCATCGTGCCCTGCTGCTCTTCGGAGGTGTTGGTGGCTTCTCCCAGAGTTACTTTGATGTCCATGATGTTGTCGTTGCGGTATACCGAGACGGTTATCTCGTCGCCCGCTTTGTAGTTGCTCTTAATTTCGTTGAACTCCTCGATGGAGCTTATCATCTTGCCCTCGATGCCGACGATGATGTCGTTCACCATGATGCCCGCCTGCTGCGCGGCACTGCCGTTATCAACGTTCTTGACGATAAAGCCCTGCGGTACGTTGTAGTACTGCGCGTAGAATGCGTTGATGTTCTGACCGCTGATGCCCAGCGTGGGTCTGCCTTTGACGTAGCCGTAGGCGGTGAGGTCTTCGATTATCTTCTTGGCGTCGTCTATCGGTATCGCAAAGCCTAAGCCCTCGCCGTAGGTCGATGAAACCTTGGCAGAGGTTATCCCGATGACCTGACCGTAGGCGTTGATAAGCGGTCCGCCGGAGTTGCCGGAGTTTATCGAGGCGTCGGTCTGTATCAGTGTCATCGTTCTGTCTTCGATGGTGAGCTTTCTGCCGGTAGCCGAGATTATGCCAGAAGTAACGGTGTTCGCGAGGTCAAAGCCCAGCGGGTTGCCGATAACTATTGCAAGCTCGCCGACCATGATGTCGCCCGATGTGCCGAACTCTGCAGGCTTTAGGTCTGTTCTGTCAACTTTAAGAACAGCCAGATCGGTCTGGGTGTCAACGCCGATTATCGCAGCTTCGATGGTGTTGTTGTCGGTCTGCTGACCGTTCTGGTCTTCGAGTATCTGCTCCGCAACGGATTTTGAGGAATCGTCGTCGGTCTCCTTTTTCTCGGTAGAGTCGGTAAGCACGATGGAAACTGCGGTAGCGCCGTCAACAACGTGGGCGTTGGTGACTACATATCCGTCGCCGTTGAGCACGATGCCCGTGCCCGAGACCTGTCCCTGTGCTGTAATGCAGGAAATACCTACAACAGACGGTGAAAGCTTGGTCACGATGTCGGGAATGCTCATGGCGTCCTCGGGAGCCGCCAGCTGCTCGAGGGTTATCCGCTCGGCGGGTCGCTGAGTCTCTGATGCAGAGTCTTCCGACTTGGCGGCGGCAGATGACTCCGCCTGCGAGCTTCCGCTCTCCTTTGGCATACCTTTGTATGAGAGAAGCGAGTAGCCTACTACGCCGCTTCCTGCCAGTACGCAGACTGCGAGGATCGCAAGTGCCGCGCCTGCGCCTTTCTTTTTCTTCTTTTTGTCGGCAGGCTGGTAGGAGTATTCGTTATAGCCTGCGCCGTACTGATCGAACCCTGTCATAGAGGGATCGGGTCTGTTCTGACGCGGATCGGGCATTGCAGGACCGTAGCCCTGATTCTGAGGCGGTACATTACCGTACCCCTGAGGCTGAAAGCCGCCGTTGCCGTTATTGAAATTATTCATATCGTCCATTATATCTATTTTCCTCCAAAAAGCCCGGGATGCGGACTTTCTCTTTTACTTCTGACAAATATAATTATACCGTTTTATGTGATAATAGAATGATAGCTTAATTAACCCAATCTGAAAAAAGTGCGAGTTTTCGTGATGTTTGGAGTCATGGGCAAATGAGGGCAATAAAGCGAGTACACCACCCGCTCCGTCTCCGCGTAAATAATGTAAACAATGTATGAATGTTTCAGACAAATCATTTCTATTTCTGTTTAAATGTGATATAATTATTAAGACGACTGACGTAGTTGCAGTGGCGTTTTTGCCGGAAATATGCTGCATTTTTCCCTCATGTCCACGTCAGAAGTCACGAAATGAAGGAACATAACACGCGTATGCCGCGGCTCAAAATGAGCGAACTTCTCCCACGAGCGAGGCGAAGCGGAGCGAATACGCGTCTGAAAAAAGAGGTGAGAATTGTGTTTAGTGAGATCACGCCGTTTCAGCGGCACGGCAGGCTGTCGGTAAGGGATGGTCGGCTGGTAGATAAGAACGGCTCGCCTATGCGGCTGTTTGGTATGAGCAGCCACGGTATCGCCTGGTATCCGAAGTTTGTCAGCCTTGAATCTATGCGGACTCTGCGGGACGAATGGCGCACCAACTGCTTCCGCGTTGCGCTGTATACGCACGAGTACGGCGGATACTGCTCGGGCGGCGACCGCGAGCAGCTCAAAGAGATGATCTTTAACGCCGCCGAATATGCAAGGCAGCTGGGTATGTATCTTATCATCGACTGGCACGTTCTCAGCGAACACAGTCCCAATGTATATAAGTATGAGGCGATGGATTTCTTCGAGGAGATATGCGCCGCATTCTCCGACCGCGAGGACATACTCTATGAGATATGCAACGAGCCCAACCGCTCCGCAGACTGGCCGGATATCTGCGCGTATTCTGAGGACGTCATCCCGCTGATACGCCGCTTTACCGATGCTGTCGTTATTGTGGGCACGCCTGTGTGGTGTCAGGAGATCGAGCGGCCGCTGGAAATGCCGATCCGCGAAGACAACATCATGTACGCTTTCCATTTCTATTCCGCGACCCACAAGCAGCCCTTCCGCGATAAAGTCGAGCGCTGCGTTGCCGAGGGTCTGCCTGTGTTTATCAGCGAGTTCGGCGTCACCGATGCGGCAGGCGGCGGTTACATCGACTTCGAGGAAACGGAGCAATGGTTCGACCTGATCTCCCGTCTGGGGCTCAGCTGCATGAACTGGAATCTCAGCAACTGCGGTCAGCTATGCTCCGCCATCGACCGCGACTGCACCCGTCTCTCACACTGGCACGAATCCGACCTCACCGAAAGCGGCACCCTCGCGAAGGAGTTCTTCCTTCGGTTGAGCGAGACTTCATAATACTTCTGTATAAATAATACCCATATAGGGTCACGCCCTATATGGGTATTTTGCGCTATAAAGTTCAGCAGGGGACTGCTCACTCCATCATTCCCTTTATGCCCTCTTCCTTTACAATATCCTTATAGTATTTCAGCTCCTCGGAGATGAGGTCGTCTATCACCTGCATCCCAAGCAGTTCTACGGGAGCCTGGTCGTCGGTCAGCACCCAGTTGTCGGGGTAGGTCTTGTCGTCGCGGGAGATGCGTCCGCTGACTTCATACATCATGTCGGAGAGCTCGGGGTCGGCGATAAGGGGGAGATTGGCTTCCAGATTGCCGAGAATGTCGCTCCCTGCCGATGCGAACAGCTCGCGGTTGGTGGAGCCAGAAACGTCGGCCGCCGCCACTTCGGGGAAGACGCTTTTGATGGTAGCGGTCAGGCGGTCGTTGATGCCGCCGTCGCGGTCGGAGCGCATATTCATGTTCACGACCATGACACCGTCGGGCTTGAGGCTCTTCTTCACCAGCGTGAAAAACTCCTTCGAGGACATCTGAAACGGTATCGTGATGTCCTGATAGGCGTCAACCATTATGACGTCGTACTGCTTGCCGTCCTTGCCGCTAGTTATACCGCTGAGGAAGGCTCTGCCGTCGTAGGTGGTGACCTTGATGTTATCGTCCAGCGCGAAGTATTCGTGGGCGAGGTCGGTTATCTTGTCGTCTATCTCGACGCCCTCGACAGAACAGCCGCCGAGGTAATTACTGCACTGAGTCGCATAAGTACCCGTACCCATGCCCAGCACGAGGATATCGCAGCCGCTGCCTGCGGGGTGCTTTTCGGGGTCGGTCATCATCGGGGCGGCGAGGGCGTAGTCGTAGTACATACCCGTAAGGCTGCCGTCCTTGATAGTCACCGACTGCACGCCGAACAGCACGTTTGTCGAAAGCACGGTGCAGTAGTCGTTGTCCTTGACCTGAAGGTAGTTGTAGACGCTCTCGCCCTCAAAGGTCAGACCCTTTTCCCAGAACGCGAAGCCCAGCCTGTTGCCGCCGAGGCAGCAGCCGAGGAACAGTACCGCGCAGACGATACACCTCACCGCACGTCTGCGGCAGGAGATGAAGTACACCAGTCCCAGTGCCAGCAGTATCCCCGAGAATATCAGGAAGGTCACCGCTGTGCCGAAGGCGGGGATAGAGAGAAATGTGGGGACGAAGGTGCCGATTATGCTGCCGATGGTGTTGTAAGCGTTGAGCTTTCCGACGGTGCTGCCGCTGTTGTCGAGGGAGCTTACCGTGTACTTTACCAGCGAGGGAGTCACCGTTCCCAGCAGGAAGCAGGGGAATACGAACACCAGCATACATGACAGAAACGCCGCCCAGATAAGGAATCCCGTGCTGACGGTGAATACCAGCGCCGCCGTCACGGCGATTATCACGAGCTTTCCGAGGACGGGGATAGCCGCAGTCCAGACGGCGGCAACGAGGAGTCTCGCGTAGAGTCGGTCGGGGTCGGGGTCTTTGTCCGCCCAGCGTCCGCCGAAGATGTTTCCCAGCGCCATCGCTATCATGATGGTGCCGATGATTATCGTCCAGACTATCTGCGACGAGGAGAAGTAGGGTGCCAGAAGTCTGCTGGCGCCCAGCTCCACCGCCATGACGCTCATTCCCGCGAAAAACTCCGTCAGGTATAGGTAAGCCTTAGACGTAAGCACGCCCTCGCGGCGGTTTTCAGTTGTCTGTGTTGTCTTTTCCATCTTCGTTTTCCGTACCTGTTATAATGTCCTTGAGGATGTTTGCGTTCTTTATAATGTTGTCGGCGCGTTCGTCGCCTGCCATGCGCATACCTTCGGCGGCGCCGATTATGATATTCAGCGGAGCGTCCGACTTCTTCCTTATTTCCTCGATGCGGGAATCGGCCTGAGCTTCGCTGTCGCTGTACACAGCGTCGGTCTTTTTCAGAGCTCTGCGTGCTCCGATGAGCGACGCTATCAGCGCGATAACGCCCAGCGCGATGCCCGATATCAGCCTTACGGCGCCCAGCTGTTTTGCGTAGTCGATGGTGTATAGCATTCTGACAGCATAGTGTGCGCCGTCGGGGGTGTTTACGTAGCCTGCAACAAACCGCGACATCGTATTCTTACCGCCTGACTCGGGGAACAGATAGTCCATAGTCGTTCTGGTCGGCGTGACGATCCCGAATGCCAGCGAGGTGGCTTTTGCCTTGTAATCCATCAGCATATCCACTTCATCCGCAGAAAATGCGGATGTGTCGGGAGTATACAGCGGCTCTCCGCTCTCTGCGTCAAAAACTGCACAGGAAGAGCGCTGGTCGAATATAATGATCGGGTCTTCGCCGGTATACTCGCCGATATCGGGATTACCGTCGCTGCACAGGCTCTCTGCAACCTCTGTTATTGTTATCATTTCGTGCTCAAAGCCTGCGGGCAGGTCAATGTCGGTGATGTCATAATATATCTGATCGAGAGTAATAATATGTCCCATTCCCTCTGCGCAGAACTCAGCAGCTGTTGCACGAAAGTACTGCTGCACCGCAAAGCACGCCACCGCCCAGATGATCGCCGCGACGACGAGTGACTTTATCAGCTTGAAAGCGAACAGCTTCCCGAAGGAGGGGGCTTTTTTGCTTTTAGTATTGTCCATTATTATGTCTCCATTCATAATAAAGCTCCGCCGCAGCAATGTACGGCGGAGCCTTCTGTTATTCAGCGGAAATAATGTAGTAGTAAACGGGCTGACCGCCTCTGATGAGGTTGATGTCGAGGTTTGAGAACTTGGCGGACAGGCGCTCGTGCAGAGCCTCTGCCGCGTCGTCGGTAACGTCGGCACCGTAGATTATCGTCACGTAAGAAGTATCGCCGCGGACAAGACGCTTGGTGAGCTTGTATGCGCCCTTGCTGAGGTCGCGCTCGGTGAAGGCGAGCTTGCCGTTTTCCATGCAGAGTATCTCGCCGCGCTTGATGGAGTGACCCTCAAAGTCGCTGTCGCGGGCGGCGAATGTCACCTGACCGGTGGAAACTCTCTCAAAAGCTTCGGTCATGATGGTGCGGTTGTCGGCGAAATCTGCGTCGGGGTCAAAGGCGAGCATTGCGCTCATGCCCTGAGGTATCGAGCGGGTCTGCAGTACGCAGACTCTTCTGTCGGCGAGCTTCATTGCCTGCTCTGCCGCCATGATTATGTTCTTGTTGTTGGGGAGCACGAACACCGTTTCTGCGGGACAGCTTTCTATCGCCTTGAGGATATCGTCGGTCGAGGGGTTCATCGTCTGACCGCCGCGCACTATGCAGTCAACGCCGATGTCCTTAAACATCGCCTCGATACCGCTTCCCGCAGCTACCGCCACGAAGCCGTACTTCTTTTCGGGCTTGGCGGGGGTGTAGCCCTGCTCGGCGTCCTTCTTGCGGTTCTGGTGCTGAAGCTTCATGTTTTCTATCTTCGGCAGATTTATGTGACCGAACTCCAGAGCCTTCTGGATAGCAAGACCCGGGTCGTTGGTGTGTACGTGGAGCTTGATGATATCGTCGTCCTCGACTACAACTACGCAGTCGCCGATGGTCTCGAGGTAAGCCCTCAGCGCATCGGAGCTGTCGCAGCCCTCGTGCTTGGTGATTATCATTTCGGTGCAGTAAGTAAAGTGTATCTCCGCGTCATACTTGCCGACAACATCCGAGAAGGAGTCAACGGTGACGGTAGCGGAAGCGCCCTCTGCCTTTACGAACTCAGCAGGCTCGCCGCCCTTGAACACTCTGTCCATCTCGCACCATACGACATAAAGACCCATACCGCCCGCATCAACAACGCCTGCTTTTTTCAGCTGAGGCAGCAGATTAGGGGTGTTGTCGAGGGATATCTTAGCCTGCTCGCAAACGGCAGTCCATATCTCAAAGGGGTCGTTCACTGTACGGGTGAGCTCTCTTGCCTTCTCGGCAGACTCACGCGCAACGGTAAGGATAGTACCTTCGGTAGGCTTCATGACCGATTTGTAAGCGCCCTTGACGCCCTGCTCGAGACAGTCAACCAGCGATTCGGCGTCTATCTCCTTCTTGCCCGCCAGAGCCTTTGAGAAGCCGCGGAATATCAGAGAAAGTATAACGCCCGAGTTTCCTCTTGCGCCGCGAAGCATACCCGAAGCGGTCTCTTTGGCCGCCTCTCCGACGGTGACGTCGTCGGGAAGGGTCTTGAGCGCCATTGCGGCGTTGCCTATCGTCATCGACATATTGGTGCCTGTATCACCATCGGGTACAGGGAATACATTAAGCTCGTCTACCGACTTTTTCTTGCTCTGCAAAACGTTTGCGGCGCTGACTACTGCGTCGCGGAACAGCTTGCCGCTTATAACATTACTCAACTTTCCTTTTCCTCCTTAGTCCATTATATCGTCTGTGAAAATATCTATCTTGCTGACGTTTACGCCCAGCTTGTTCACCAGTACGTAAGCGACCTTGTGTGAAATAGCTCCTGCTACGGCGGGGAGATTGACCTCGCCTGTGGTTATGACATTGAGCCTTATGGAGACTGCGTTGCCCTGCTGCGAAAGCTCAACGCCCTTGAGTCCCGCAACACCAAAGCAGCTCTCGGTCAGCAGAGTGACCTGCTTGACCAGATATTTCTTTGATATCGTTATCGTGCCGAGATGATTGCTTGTTTTTATCATAGCTCTCCCGTCCTTTCACATATATATAGTTATATTGTAGCAGATTTTATGTCACTTGTAAATAGCCCCCTGCAAAATTTTACAGTGCCGAGCCCTGAAATGTCCCGCGCCGCGAGAGTTCCTTGTCTATCTCGTTCAGCACAGGGAGCTTGTGCAGGCTCCATTCGGGCTCTATGATCCTGCGTCTGTCGGCGTCTCCCGTCAGGCGGGCTATCACCGTCTCGGGGGGCATCAGCTCTATCTGGTCGCAGATGATGCTTACGTACTCGTCCCGCTCCAGAGGTCTGACCTCGCCCCGACGTAGCATCTCGGCGATACGAGTGCCTTCTTCAAAAAACAGATTGTGTATCTTGACGCAGTGAGGTTTCAGCGACCCGACAAGCCGTGCGGTCTCGCGCATCATGTCGGCGTTTTCTTTTGGCAGGCCGTTTATTATGTGTATCCCGACGTTCACTCCACGGCTTTGCAGAAGCTCGTACCCCTGCATGAACTGCGCCAGAGTGTGTCCCCGCCCGCAGGCGAGTGCAGTCTCGTCGTGAATCGTCTGCAGACCCAGCTCAACGGTGAGATAGGTCTGCTCACCCAGCTCTGCGAACAGGTCGGCGAAATCCTCGTCGATGCAGTCGGCTCGGGTAGCAATACAAAGCCCCAGCGCGTTATCGCAGCTTAGAAGCTGACGGTATACGGGCTCGAAAGCTTCGATATCTCCGAAGGTGTTAGACCCTGACTGGAGATAAGGTATAAACGGAGCGCCCTGCGCCTTTGAGCCTGTGGCCTCACAGGCGTCGGAGTAGATCTTATCCAGCTCTTCCGGGGATATCCCCGTGAAGCGTCCGCGGGGAGTGCTGCCGTCGGAGCAGAAAATGCATCCGTTCTCGCCGCATTCTCCGCATCTGTTGGGACAGCCCGCGCCTATATCCATAGCCGCGCGGAACACCCGCTGACCGAAGCGCTGTCTGATGTAGTAGCTGTAGGTGTGGTAGCGCTTGTTGCTGTCGGAATATTTAAACCCCGAAGTCATCAGTCGCCTGCGGAATCCTCGGGGGGCTCGGTATCGGGCTCAGAGGAAGGATCGGTCTCGCTGGGTTCGGTGTCGGAGGGTTCGGTGTCGCTCGGTTCGGTAGATGAAGTATCAGTCGGCTCGGTATCAGAAGGTTCGGTGGTAGAATGGCGTCTTCTCGAAGTCTCGGGCGGAACGGTGGTAGTAGTAGTAGCGCCGGGAGGGCCGTTCTTTGTAGTAGTGGTATTTCCGTTGTCGGGAGACTTGTTGTCCTTTTTGGTAGTCTGCGTAGCCGAAAGGGTGACGCCCGAAAGCTTCTTGTGCTTGCCGTCGTCGCTGAGGGTGGTATTAGGCTCTTCGTTCTCGTCGGCGGGGTCGGTATCTGCGGGGACAAGTCCGCCCTGCGAGCGGCGGGAATCGTCTATCGGGACGAAAGCGTCGTAGGTCTCGATGCTGTAAGGATCCTCGCCTTTGAGCTTTTCCTGAATGTTGATGAGGTCCAGCTGATTGCCCAGACCGTAGCACCAGTGGAGCATTTCGTCGATGTTATGCAGATAATCTCTCAGCGGCACCGAGCCGTTGAACTTGCTCTCGACATGGGCGAGGTATTTTCCGCTTGCAAAGTCTTTGAAGTTGAACTTGTGGTCGTCGGTGAAGTCCTGTTTGTTGGTGAGCGCCAGCAGACTGGTGCCGAAAAACAGCATTATCACCGAGAGAGTAAGAAGTGTCATTACCGAGCAGTGGCGTCTGGTATCGCGGGTGTCGATCTCCTCGAGAGCGTCGTCCAGCGGCTGTGCGGGATCGGGCTGGTCGGGGACATTTTCGATGGATTCCAGAAAACGCTCGGCGGTTTCGTCGTAGTCTCTTTTTCTCATTTTTATTGCCTCTTTTTTTATCACAGCTTGCCCGCTGTCATCAGCAGGTAGCTTATCACCATCACTATCGCAAGAAATGCGGTCTTGAGCCGCTGTACTGCGGCGTAGTTCTTTTCGTTCTTATCGGAGATCTTCTTAGCGGCGGCGCCGATGAGTTGCCTCAGCGGTGTGATGTACACGACAGCCGCAAAGAGAATGAAAATGTTGTGCTTGATATATCCGCCGACTCCTTTGCCGAAGCCCTCGGAAACGCCTCTTCCAAGTATTGCACTTGTCCAGGCATGATGTTCGGCGGGAGTCTTGAATGCAAACACCGACATCAGCAGCAGCGATGCCGCCAGCCCGCCGATAAATCTGAATACCCACGGGATAGATTTGATTTTTTCATACCCGATGGCATATTCGGCAGCCAGCCATGCGCCCGCCAGTGCGCCTGTCAGTATCCAGTAGCGTCCGCCGCCGTAAAAAAGTCCCGCCGCGCCGCCGAGAATGACGGTCAGCGCCAGCGATACGGCTTTCCTGCCGCCGAAGCTGCGGATATCGTCGAACAGCTCGATCATCGTTGTGTTGCAGCTCTTGACAAGGCTGCCTGCCATGCTTTCGCAGGAGATCGGCTGATAGTTGTCCTTGACGTCAAAGCCGTTGATGCGAGCGATGCCCGCGCCCATGTCGGCAATGCCTGAGAATCCCACATACGCCGCCGCGAAGAACGACGCGATACCGAGCCACGCTCCGCCGCGTGTGAGCTCGTCGGCGCGGAGAGTCATGTCGGTGAGTCCCGTCAGCACGGGGAGAAGTATCACCGTCTTGCCGAGTCCCGCAGCAAAGCTGCAGAGACCGTCGCTGAAGAGCTTGGTGTCGAGGGTGCGCTTTCTTATCTGCGGCTCCATCTCGCCGTAGCGGACAACGGGTCCTGCCAGCAGGAACGGATACGCCACCGAGTAGGTCATGAGGCAGAAGGGATTATGCTCCGCCTTGCACTTGCCCGAGAAGACGTCGAAAACGTATGAGAAATTTTTGAGGGTGTAAAAGGCTATACAGGGAAGGATAAAAGCGTCTTTTACAAAGTGCCCCGTAAGCCACGGCTTGATGTAGAGAATGAAGATGGCGCCGTTCCAGATGAGGTCTGCGCCTAAAAGCAGCGCTTTTGCCTTGGGTGCCTTTTCGATGCCCAGCGCCAGAAGAAAATCCACCAGCCACGAGAGAAGCACCAGTCCTGCCAGTATGGGTCTGCCCCAGAGCAGAAAAAGCGCAGATGTTAATATCAGTACAAGATTCTTATATTCCGCCGACCTGTCGAAGAACAGAGCCAGCGCCGACAGCGGCAGTATCACTGACGCAAACAGTAGATTTGAATATTCCAAAAGTATATCACCTTTCGCCCGCCAATTTTTACCCCTCGGCGGGTTGCCTGCATATTTTAGTTTTTATTTTTTACATAATACAACGTAATTCGGGCGCAGTTCGCCCCTTGATATCTATCTATACAATAATAATTCTATCACATTTCACAAATTTACGCAAGCGAAATTATAAAGAAAATAAAAATTTATCAAAAAATACAAAAACCCCTTTCCAAAACGGAAAAAGTGTGTTATAATATCTATATGATTTTCCCTAAGTAAGTGAAGCGGTGCGCCACAGTGTGCGAAACAAACGTTCTTTGAGCGCCGCCGAACGGGGGAATGCCGACGTGTTCAGGGGTGTACCTCGGCATTATTATTTTGATATAAGAAAGGAGTGGGGGTATGGCAAACGTTTTCGTTACCGGTGCTGCCGGAATGATGGCAACTGCGGTCATTGAAAAGCTTCTGCAGAAAAAGCACAGAGTTTTTGGAATCGATTCCAAGGCCTGCTACAACTTTATCGACAATTCTGACTATACCTTTACACAGTGCGATATCACAGACTCGAGGACGGTCACGGAGATGATCGAAAGCAACAACATTGACACTGTTGTTCATCTCGCTTGTACCGCAGACAATGATTTTGATTCGCTGATAACCGATACCGAGCTTAAAATGAGCAAGATTACGGATAAGTATCTCTATGCTGCTGCCGGCAAGGCAGGCGTCAAGAACTTTATCCTTACCAGCACCACTCAGGTATACGGCATACAGAAGGGCAGAGAGCCTATCAGAGAGGCTACCCCCGAAAAGGGCATCGGCAACTACGTTGACATGAAGCTGCTCAGCGAGAAGATGCTGCTCAAGGCTTTCAAAAAGTCCGATACGATACCCGTTATCGCGAGAGTCGCTCCGATCTATACCGCCGACTTTACCGATAATCTTCGTGAAAGAGTTTACGACAAGAAGGAAGACGTGGCATACATATACCGTGAGGGTGAGTATGGATTCTCTTTCTGCTGTCTTTACAACTATGTGGACTTTATCATAGGCATCGTGAACGGTCCGCAGGGACGCTATGAGGGCACTTACAACATCTGCGATTCGCGTCAGCTGACCGCGAAGGAGATACTCGATTTCGAGCGAGATCATCACAGGATAGGCGCGGTGGTACAGAGAAACGCTCCCGCTGCGGTTTCCTTCAACAAGTCCAAGGCTAAGACCGACTACCGCTATTTCGACCCCGGTTCCACCTTCGCGAACTGGAATTTCGACAACACCAAGGCTACCCGTATCTCCACCTTCAGATGGAATCTGGGTAATACCAAGTGATTTTTCACAGAAAATGCAGAATACGAACCGGAAGTTTCGGCTTCCGGTTTTTTTGTATATGTCCGCGAGACCTTGACAATATAATAAAAGTGTAGTATAATTATATGTGCGGTTGCCGACAGCAGCCGCGAAATTTTCCGAGGAGGTTTTCGATATGTCAAAGTTTTACATCACTACCCCGATATATTATCCGTCGGGCGACCCGCATATTGGGCACTGCTATACCACAGTTGCCTGCGATTCAATAGCGAGGTATAAGCGAATGCAGGGCTGTGACGTAATGTTCCTCACCGGAACGGACGAGCACGGTCAGAAGATAGAGGACAAGGCGCGTGAGCAGGGGGTTACCCCCCAGCAGTATGTTGACGAGATAGTCGCCAACTTCAAGAAGCTCTGGGAGTTCATGGGCGTTGACTACGACCGCTATATCCGCACCACCGACGACTATCATGTCGAGGCTATACAGAAGATATTCAAGGCTCTTTACGACAAGGGCTATATATACAAGGGCGAGTACAAGGGCAAGTACTGTACTCCCTGTGAGAGCTTCTGGACGGACAGCCAGCTTGACGAGAAAGGCTGCTGCCCCGAATGTCACCGCGAGGTAAAGGAGGCTGCCGAGGAGGCTTACTTCTTCAAGATGTCTCCCTTTGCCGACAGGATAGAGAAGCTGCTCACCGAGACGGATTATCTCCGTCCCAAGACCCGCGCTGTGGAGCTGGTAAACAACTTCATCAAGCCGGGACTTGAAGACCTGTGCGTTTCGAGAACGTCCTTTACCTGGGGCGTGCCCGTAAGCTTCGACCCCAAGCACGTTGTATACGTGTGGGTGGACGCGCTGTTCAACTACTGCACGGCGCTGGGCTTCATGAACGACAAGTATGACGACTACGATAAATTCTGGCCTGCGGACGTTCACATGGTGGCCAAGGACATCATGAGATTCCACGCTATAATCTGGCCTGCAATGCTGATGGCGCTTGATATGCCTTTGCCGAAGCATCTTGCCGTTCACGGCTGGATAACCTTCCAGAACAAGAAGGGCGAGGCGGAGAAGATGTCCAAGTCGCTGGGCAACGTGGTAGATCCCTTCATGCTGGGCGAGCGCTACGGCGTTGACGCTATCCGCTATCACATCCTGCGCGAGATGGCACTGGGTGCCGACAGCGCATTCTCCAACGAGATCATGATTAAGAGGATAAATTCCGACCTTGCAAACGGCTTCGGAAACCTTGTTTCCCGTACCGTTGCCATGGCGGACAAGTACTTCGGCGGCACTCTGCCCACCGAGCGCGTATCTGCCGACATTGACGAGGAGCTGAAGCAGGAGATCACCTCTCTGCGCGGCAGAGTTGACGTCTGCATCGACGAGACCCGTCTCAAGAACGCTCTCGAGGAGATATTCGTGGCAGTTGACCGTGCGAACAAGTACATCGACGAGACCGAGCCGTGGAAGCTTGGCAAGAACGAAGAGGATAAGCCCCGTCTGGCGGCGGTGCTCTACAACCTGCTGGAGTCCATCCGCGTGATCTCGACTCTGCTGAGCCCCTTCATGCCCAACACCATGCCTAAGGTATGGGAGCAGATAGGCGCTTCCGCTGAGGTTTGCAGCTACGAGAACGCAGGCAAGTTTGACGTCCTGCCCGCCGATGTTACGGTACACAAGGGCGAGATACTCTTCCCGCGTATCGACATGGACAAGGAGATCGACGAGCTGAACAAGATAATCGAGGCGAACATGGCAGCTGCAAAGGCTAAGCTTTCCGCCGAGGAGCTGTTCACCCCCGAAGACCTGGCTCCCGAGATAACCATAGACGATTTCGCGAAGGCCGACCTCAGAGTTGCGCTGGTCAAGTCCTGCGAGAAGGTAAAGAAGTCCAAGAAGCTGCTCTGCTTACAGCTTGACGACGGCATGGGCGGACGTCAGGTAGTATCGGGCATCGCGCCCTGGTACGCGCCCGAAGATCTGGTGGGCAAGAAGGTCATCATCGTTGCGAACCTCGCTCCGGCGAAGCTCTGCGGCGTTGAGTCTCAGGGCATGATCCTCGCAGCCGACACCCCCGACGGCGGTGCTGCGGTGGTATTCCCCGATCAGAGTCTGCCCTGCGGATCTAAGATAAGGTAATGCCCGGGCTTCTGCTGCTCGGGATCATTATAGCCGTTTCGCTGCTGATAGGAATTATCTGTATCTCGGCGGGCATACGACTGATGAAAACGAACAAAAGCAAGCTGCCGATAGTGCTTCTGATGGTCGGAGCTGTCTGGAGCTTTGAGGCGGTGGGCTGGCTTGTTTTATAATTATTTCTATGTAACTAACGCTCAGGACGCTGACGCGCCCGGCGTTATCGCAAACTAAATTTAGCACACAAAACCGGGACGTTTTACGGTCACCGCCGCAGGCGGGGATTTTGGGGGCGTTGACCCCCAAAAGTAAAACTCCCCTATGAGCGCTTTAGCGCTCATATCAGCACCCGTAGCTCAGCTGGATAGAGCGTCAGACTCCGACTCTGAAGGTCGTGCGTTCGAATCGCATCGGGTGTATTGTATAAGCGCTCCGTTGGAGCGCTTATACTAGAAATATGCGCTTTGCGCATATTTCCCCGTGATAATAAATATGGGAGGAATCAATATGTACAATGTTGTTTGTTTAGACTTAGAGGGAGTTCTGGTGCCCGAGATCTGGATCGCTTTTGCTGAGGCAAGCGGTATCCCCGAGCTGAAGAAGACTACACGCGATGAGCCTGATTATGACAAGCTCATGCAGTACAGACTGGCGATACTCAAGGAGCACGGTCTGGGACTCAAGGAGATACAGGCTACCATCGAGAAGATCGATCCAATGCCCGGCGCGAAGGAGTTCCTTGACGCGCTGCGCGAGGAGACTCAGGTCATCATCATCAGCGATACATTCAGCCAGTTTGCAAAGCCGCTGATGGCAAAGCTTGGCTATCCCACCATTCTCTGCAACACTCTTGAAGTCGGCGAGAACGGCGAGATCACAGGCTACAAGATGCGCTGCGAGAAGTCCAAGCTGACCACCGTAAATGCTCTGCACGACGCAGGCTGCGACACCATCGCTGCGGGCGACAGCTTCAACGATCTCGGCATGATCCGCGCTTCAAAGGCAGGCTTCCTTTTCAGAAGCACCGATGCGATCAAGGCTGACAACCCTGACCTTCCCGCATTCGAGGAGTACGATGAGTTCCTTGCGGCTATAAAGGCGGCATTATGAGAAAAGATACAATAGTTTGCGCCGTAGCGTTTTTAGCAGCTTCGGCGCTGCTTTCTTCCTGCGGAAAAACGGCGGCTCCCGCGCAGTCGGAGACCGTGACGGAGCCTTCCACTACGACAGTAGTCGAAGCGCCCGTTACTACCGAAGCTTCCGAGCCGACGGCGGTGGAGGCTGACGCTCCCGTAGTCGGCGAGACTACGACAAAGCCCAAGAAGGTGGAGAAGGTAAAGCTTGAGACCAAGCCCGAGGTAGATGTATTCTCCCGAATGACGGTAGGCGACCTCGTTTCGGCGAGCAACGCTATGATCTCCAACGCAGACGCTACACTCGACACTGCGGCTCTGGGCGAGCATGAGGTTAGCATAATTTACGATTACAACGGCGACATACAGCAGCAGACGGTGAAGTACAACGTCGTTGACAATACTGCTCCCGTGCTGTTCAACTTCGGCGGCAACACGCTGGTGCGCGGAAATGCTTTCGAGCTTGACGACTACATCAGCTACGCCGACAACTACGACCGTGCGCCGACCGCGTCTTACACCGGCGACCTCGATCCCTACACCACCGGCGATTACGAGATAAAGGTAACGGTCAGCGACTCCAGCGGCAACAGCACCGATCTGACTATCCCGATAAAGGTAGCGGATTCTGTCGGTGAGCAGGTTATCGACGCGGGCACCGAGATGGATTTCTCGACCCTGTCGAACTACACCGCCGGCAATCCTCTGCGCGGCATCGACGTTTCCGAGTGGCAGAAGGAGATCGACTTCGCGTCTGTCAAGGGTGCAGGCTGTGAGTTCTGCATCATGCGTGCAGGTTACAGAGGCAGAGACGGCATAGTCGAGGACGAGTTTTTCGCACGCAATCTCGAAAGCTCGAAGGCGGCGGGGCTTCTCCGCGGAGTATATTTCTACAGCACCGCCACCACAGTAGATGAAGCCCGTGAGGAAGCGACATGGCTGGTAGGCAAGCTGAACGGCGAGAGTCTTGATATGCCTGTTGCCTTCGACTGGGAGAACTTTGTCTCCTTCCAGCAGTACGGCATCAACCTAAACGACCTCAACCGCGTATACGACACCTTTGCTTCCGAGCTTGAGAAGAACGGCTACAACGTTATGCTTTACGGAAGCAGCAATTTCCTCGACACCTTCTGGAACAGCGGCGAAGGCTCGCCCGCCAGAACGGCGAAGTGCTGGGTAGCGAACTACGACCTCAGCTTTGAGGGCGTCAGCTACATCTGGCAGTGCAGCGGAAACGGAAAGCTCAGCGGCGTTCCGGGAACAGTGGACTTAGACCTCTGGTATCAAAACGCAGTAAACCCCGCAGACATCCCGAATGAAGCACCACCCACAGCAGAATAAAAAGCAAAAGGCACACCTTTTTCGGGTGTGCCTTTCGCTTAGGGTATGATATATGACTTGGAGTGGAGTGCTTAGTTAAACGTTGGTGTTGTTATCTTCACCGGGACGGGCAGGGCGCTCGCCGTTGGGAGGGGTGAAGTCGCCGTCGGGGGGAGTGAAATCTCCGTCGGGCATCTGACCGCCGCCGAAGCCGCCGCGTCCGCCGCCGCCGAAGCTCATTCCCGTGCTGTTGCTGGTGACTACCGAGCTGATCTCGACTGTCTCGGAGATGCTGCCTGCGGTCACTGTATAGGTGCCGTCCTTAAGATCGGCGCAGCTGAATACCACCGACTGGTAGGTCTTCTCGGGGGTGAAGCTCATTATCACGTTGCCGTCCGAGTCGGTCACTGTAAACTCGGTGCCAGCCTCTGCTGCCGAATCGAAGTTATGAAGCACGCTGTACTGTGTCGAGGTCTCGCCGAAGCCGACTTCCATACCTACCGAGCCTGCAGCGATTATCGTACCGCCTGTGATCTCGATGGTGCAGCCCTGATCGCCGTAGTCGAGTGCCGCGTTGCCGCCGTTGGTAGGACCGCTGACGTATATCGTGCCGCCCGTTACGTAGAGGTTGCCGTTGGAGTCAAGGCCGTCGCCGCCCGCGTTGACGGTTATTGTGCCGCCTGCGAAGGTGAGGCTGTAATTGGGGTCGCCCTGCATGAAGTTATCTCTGCCGCCGCGGTCGGTGGAGCCTGTGTCGCTGCCGCCTGCTGTGTTGAAGCCGTCGTCGCTGGCGACTACATTCACGGTGCCGTCGGTGACGGTAATATTCTTGCCTTCGATACCTTCGTAGGACTTCTGAATGTCTATAGTTCCGCCCGAGATGGTCAGGTCGCCGTCGGCGTGTATGCCGTCATCGCCCGACTTAGCGGTGATCGTACCGCCGCTGATCTCAGCGTTGCCGTTGGCGTGGAACGCATCGTCGGAGGAGTCTATCGTAATATTTCCGCCCGCGATGATTATCGACGCGCCCTTGAGAGCCTTAGCCGAAGTCTCATTCTCATCGGTGGAAGCGGAGTTGTTATTATTGTCGCCCCATGCGCCCCAGTTGCCGTTGGGGTTGCCGTCGGACTTCATGCTGGCGTTATCGCTGCCGCCGCCTGTGGTAAGGCTGAGGTCGCCGCCGTCGATCTTCATAGCGTTCTCGGATTCGATAGCGTCGCCGTCGGAAGTTATGGCGATAGTGCCGCCTGTAATGGACACGATACCCTTTTCGGCATCTTCGGAGTTGGTAGCGTGGATACCGTTGCTGCCTGCGGTGAGGTCGATGGTGCCGTCGCTGATCTTAACGCTGTCCTTGCCGCAGAGAGCGGTGGAAGCTGCGGTCACATTTATGCTGCCGCCGGTTATAACGAGGTTATCCTTGCTGACGATACCGTGCTTGTAGTTTCCGTTTACGGTAAGGCTGCCTTCGCCGTTGATCGTGAGGTCTGCCTTGGAGAAGACAGCGCTGTCGGTGTTATCGTCATCGCCGTCGAGAGTATAGCTGCTGCCGTCGGTGAAGCTGTTCTCGGTGCCCTCGTTGAGAGTGAGGGTGACCTTTGCCGCCTTATCCACCAGCAGAGCCGCGTGGGTAGTATTTGTCACTGTCACGCCGTTCAGCACCAGCTTGATCTCTGCGCCCTTAGCCTTGACGTATATCTGACCGCTGAAATCGCCGCTGAGGATATAAGTTCCCGCCTCGGTGATGGAGAGCTTGCCGTCCTCGCACTCTGCGCCCGAGCCGTTTATCTCGGCTGCCGAGCCGCTGAGGGTTATCTGGGTAGCGTCGCTTTCGGAGTAGCCGACGTCCTTATCGGCAGCCGATATCTCGAACGCCTCTGACGACACGCTGCTGGCTGCCGAAGTCGATACCGACTTATCCGCCGCAGTATCATTACTGCTGTTTACGTTTGTTGTACTTGAGCAGCCCGCAAAGCTGACCGCCATAAAAGCTGCTGTTGCAGCGCTTAACATCTTTATCTTTCTAGTCATAAATCGTCAACCCTTTCTTTCTGTGTTATTTACGTTTTGTTTCTGTCTGTTTAGTGAAATTCCCGCCTTGCAGCGGGAATTTCTTTTGTGGAGGTGATGAATGATTTTTTTATCAGAGTCTTTCTGTATTGGTCACGGGTCTGCCGCAGGAGATCTCGAGGTTGCCGTTGCGTTCGCGGAGCTCGTCGAGCATCTTCTTTTCCTGAGCGTTGTTCTTCATGGTAATGCTGTATGTCAGCTTGAAGAGGCTGCCCATGTTGGTGGTCTTTACCTCGTCGAGCTTCCAGTCTGTTGTATACTTGTACAGCACCTCATCGAATGCGCTGTTGTAGTCGAGAGACTCGGGGACGGTGATCTTCAGAGTCTTTTCGCCGTCGCTGCCGCTGCTCTTCTCAAGCGCTTCATATGCAAGGCTCATTCCGCAGATCAGCAGTGTGAATACTGCTGCCACCGCAAGGTGCTGAGTGCCGCAGGCGAGACCTGCCGCCATTGCGAGGAATATCGCGCATATTTCTTTAGCGCTTCCGGGTGCCGAGCGGAATCTTACCAGACCGAAGGCGCCCATTACTGCAACGCCGGTGCCGACGTCGCCGTTTACCAGCATTATCACCATCTGGACTATTGCGGGAAGCAGAGCCAGCGTCATCTTGAAGCTTCTGGAGCTTTTTTCGCCGCGTGAGAAGACAAGTGCTATCACAAGTCCGAGAGCCAGCGAGAATATGGTACACAGCACGAGGGCTGTCATCGTGATGTCTCCCGCCGAGAAGCTGAACAGGTCGGATATGGTACTTGTGGAAGCGGTAGTGTCTGTCAGAGCGGTAAGGTTACTTATAAAATTCATGGTGTGTCGTCCTTTCTTTTATACCCGATCAGTAGTCGCCGGGGTCATCGTTATCGTCATAGATCGTGATCTTAAGTCTGTCTGTATGTCGGCTCAGATCGCATACTGCAAAGGGCGTTTTTCCTCATCGACGTCGCCGCCGTTCAGCTTGCCCTCTATCATCAGATTGGTGTATGCCGTGCCGTATTTCGAGAAGCTTGTCGGATAGATTTTCAGCTCACCGAGAAGCTTTGAGAGCCAGAGCGGCATAGCGTCGGGGATCTTTATCTCCATCAGCCGCTGACCGTTTTTCAGAAGCGTCCTGCCGTACACTCCGCAGCTGAGATCCAGATCATAGCCGCGGTAGGTGACCTCATCGTCGAAGGTTATCCTGAGGTTCGGGTCATCCTTGCCGTAGTAGGAGAAGCGGTGGTAGGTTATGAGCATTCTCGGCTGAAGATCGGGGTAGGTCTTGAAAGCGTAGCGCAGTTCGTTTTCTATCTGCGGGTTATTCGGTTCTATCTCTCCGCCCGATGTAAAGGTATCTACGTCCATGAGCGGCATCACCGTGCGTCTTTTGTAGACTACACCCTTGTACTTTCTCTTATACTCTAAGAACACCGTGCTGTCAGATTCGGGTACGCCGTAGCTGCGAAGCCTTATCTTTTCCTTGAAGACGGGCTTTTCCATCGAAGCTCTTATCAGACGGTAATCGGGAGTATCGTAGTAAAGACTCATGATATTGCTCTCGAAGTACTTGTCCTTATTCATATATGTATTAAGAGCCCTGACCAGCTTTTCGTACTGTGGTCTTTCGAGCAGGTATTTCTTTTCGATCCTTCTAAAAACTTCCTGTGCCATGATAATCACCCTTTTCTTATTTGGACCGAAGCACTTCTTTTTTTCTGACCCCGGTCCATTGCGTTGTCTCGTTTTCTATGTCTCTAATTATATCGTTTCTAACTTAAATTTTCCTTAATTTTTACTTAAAGATAAGCTTAAACGGCATTTTTGTAGGGTTGCACAATTTTTACCTGCAGATTTAGTTCTGTTGCACAACCTTGTAAAACTGTCTATTGACAGGGCCGGACTTGTGCATTATAATTATAACATAATGGGGCTATGTGCCAGAAACGGAGGCGATACTGCAATGTCTGACCACAAATATGATTCACTCAAACTTGAAAACCAAATATGCTTTCCGCTCTACGCAGCTTCGCGAAAGGTGACATCTAAATACCGCACGGTGCTTGCCGAGCTGGATCTCACCTACACCCAGTACATCTCGATGATGGTGCTATGGGAGCATGGCGAGCTGAATGTCAAGGAGCTTGGCGAGCGGCTGTATCTCGACAGCGGTACTCTGACGCCTGTGCTGAAAAGTCTGGAGCAGAAGGGGTATGTAGAGCGAAAGAGGAGCTCGACCGACGAGCGCGTGCTGAACGTTACGCTGACCGAAACAGGACTTTCTCTGCGTGACCGTGCGCTGTCTGTACCTTACGAGATGGCAAGCTGTGTTTCCCTCAGCATCGAAGAAGCCATAGAGCTGCAGCGGCTGCTGAACAAGCTGCTGGAGTGTATGTGACGGGGGCAGATCCCGCTTTTGGAAGGAATGATACAAATGATAAAAAAACTGACTTCGGCTCTGCTTGCTGCGGCTTTGATGGTCAGCTTCTCAGTTACCTCGGGAGCTCCCGCTGCCGCAGATATCATAGCATCAGCCGAAGAGATCACCGATATCACCTCGGCTCCCGCTAAGGTCACAGGTCTGAAAGCTACCGCAAGAGCTACTGCCGTGACCCTCAAATGGAAAAAAGTCTCGGGTGCCAGCGGCTACAAGATCTACCGCTGTGAGTCCTCCACGGGCAAGTGGAAGGGCATCAAGGACGTAAAGTCGGGCGGTACCGTGAAGTTCCACAGCAACGGGCTCAAGAAAAACACCGCGTATAAATTCCGCGTGAAGGCGTACAAGAAGTCGGGCGGAAAGGTCAAGCTCGGCAAGGCGGCAGGAGTCAGCGTCAGGACGAAGAAGT
>CAMVIL010000003.1 GCA_947167535.1 uncultured Ruminococcus sp.
TCCAGAGGCATTCCGACTATGTACCTGTCGGCAAGGACAAGTCCGGGCTCCATGCATCGGGAATTGGAGGGGAGCGTGCCTTCGGTAAAACCGCAGGCTGGACAGATATTGAACTCGCCGCTGTACTGCGTCATACATTTCATACAGAATTTCATGTCAAATCCTCACTAAGATGTTTTCTAATAATCCCATTCATCCCAGCTGCCGTCTTCGGGAGTCGGGTCAACATAAGGATCCGTGCCTGTGACAGGTTCGTCTTCCGAATACGACTCTTCACCGCCTTCGTTGTCATCTGTAGGATCGGTATCTTCGGGAATAAGATTCGGGTCAGCAGTTGTAGTAGTGGTGGTATAGGTATAATAGGTCTGTGTCTCGGTGTAATACTCGGTCTTTTCTTCGGTTGTCGTTTTCTTCTTTTTCTTCTTGGTAGTAGATTCGGTCTCAGAAGTGGTCTCTGGAGCAGTAGTCGTTTGCGTAGTAGCGGTCGTAGTCGTTGTGGGTACGGTAGTAGTCGTCTGCGCCGTAGTCTCGGGCTCCGAGCTGTCGTTGCTTGCGGTGCCGAAAAGACCCTTCCACAGCAGAAGCACAACCAACAGCACTACAACGATACCGACAATAATTACTAAAGGAATAATAAACTTGCTGCTCTTTTTTTCATCGTCGTCATCCGACTGCTCGGCAGGATAGTCTTCGGGAATGAAAGGTTCGTCTGTCAGCTCATCGCCGATGCTTTCATAACCGTCGTTTTCTTTCGCATCTGCCTCGGACACAGGTACAGGTATCGGTATGATATCCTGTTCTTCAGTCTCCTCTTCGGGCTCGGACTCGGGTTCGGGCTCAAGTTCTTCCGCAGGCTCGGGGACGGCAGCATCGTCTTCGATATTTTCTACATCGTCAGGATCTTCATCATCCTCAAGGCTGCTGCGCGGAACGTACTCCGAGAGCCTTGCGCTCTCTTCATTTCCCGAAGCGGTGGTCCTGCTGTTTACCACAGCGGCGGTAACACCCTGTGCTCCGAAAGCCGTATTGTCATTTGACTGCGAGCCGTTCAGTACGCTGTCCACGTCCATATCAAATTCGGGATCTTCCGCTATACTCTCAAGCAGCTCGTCTATCGTCTGGATCCTTTCCTCTGGGCGAATCGCAAGACCGCGGCGGAGCACATCCTCAAAATGCGCAGTCACATCAAAGCCCAGCTCCGACGGCATCTTGAGGTCATCCTCGAAAACTCTGTCGGTGGCATCGGGCGGCACTTCGCCTGTTATGCACTTGTACATCGTAGCGCAGATGGCGTATACATCCGTCCATGTCCCCTGCGTTCCGTGACGGCGGTATTGCTCCATAGGAGCATAACCGTGCTTGAGCATTACCGAAAGGCTTTTTTCGTCGGCGAATTCTCTTGCGGCTCCGAAATCGAGAAGCTTTATCTGCTCTCCGACCAGCATTATGTTGTCGGGGCTGATGTCGCGGTGGATAAGATTCTTCTCATGTATCTTTTTCAGAGATCTGAAAACAGGCAGAAGCAGGCAGACGGTATTGTAGCTTGACATTGTTCCGACCTGCTTTAAGTAATCCTTGAGCGTAATACCCTCAAGGTACTCCATGACGATGTAAACGGTGTGATTCTCCTCAAAGAAATCCTTTACCGAAACGATACCCGACTCGTTGGTGAATTTCGCGAGCGTGCGGGCTTCGTGAAGAAAATTATCGCGGCTCTTTGAAAACAGTATACGCGCATTCTCGGTGCTTATGCTGTGGACCTCGTTGGAAATGGTATTGTTGCGATTTACCATTCCGTTCGGATAGAACTCTTTGATAGCCACTTTGAATTCAAGCAGCGTATCCATTCCGATATAGGTTATGCCAAAGCCGCCCTCGCCGATAGCGCTGCCGACAAGATATCGGTTGTTGAGCATCGCGCCCGCAGGCAGCATATGCGGGTCTGCCCGATATGCGCTTGTATCCTTGCCGCATGATGAGCATTTCACATCGTCGTTGTTAACCGCATTCATACAATACGGACAATAGTTCATATGGATCCCTCTTTTTGGCAACAGTTATAGTCAACGTTAAAAACAAGGAAGCCGACTATGTTACCATGAAAATTTATCGTTGCAGAGCGGCACGAACACCAGATCCGTCTCGCCGACTCTAATCATATCATAAGGCGAGAGTTCCTTGTATGTAAGCACGATCTCGCGGTTCACATAAACAAAGGTCTTGCCATCATTGCTTTGCAGAAAGAATTTTTTATTCAGCGGATCATAGATCATTGTCGCCTGTGCGCCTCTGGATATGCTCCGATCGTTGTGCAGATCAATATCGACTATGTGCTCGGGATCGCCTCTGCCTATGGTGTTCTTGGTGGACACGACCGAAAAGACCTTGCCCTTCGAGGAGCCGTTTACCACTACCACCCAGCCTAAGATAAGCTCGTCGCTCAGCTCGTCAAAAATAATCTGTGTAACTCCCTCTTCTCTTTTATCTGCCGCCTTTTCCTTCGCGTCCTCGATGGTGCCCGTAAAGCTTGCCTTGCTTATCTCCTCGGTAAGGGAACGCTCAGGCTGTGCCGCAGGTGCGGGCTCGGGCTCGGGCACTGGAGCAGGTTCCTCTGCAGGAACAGGTGCAGGAGTCGGTGCAGGTTCGGGCGTGGGTGCGGGTTCAGGCACAGACACAGGTGTCGGTATCGAAACGGGGACAGGCGCAGGCGCCGGTGCCGGCTCGGGAGCAGGTCTCTTTGAACCGCATTCTGCACAGAATTTCCCGACGTTCACTGCCCCACAGGAGCATCTCCAGCTGCTGTCGTCAGCTGCAGGAGCAGTATCCGGAACCTTGGTCGGCGGCTCGGGGACCTCCACAGGCGCCTCCAGAACGGGCTCGGGCGCAGGCTTCGGCACTACCGTAGGCTTCTCGGCCGCTATCGGCTCGGGAGCAGGTTCAGCCACCGCCTCGGGTGCGTTCTCCTGAACAGGATCGGGCACAGGCTCAAAAACAGGCTTGGGAGCTGCTGCAGGAGCAGGTGCTCCACAGTGCGGACACTGGTCATATTTGTCCTCATCATAATAATGCAAATTCGGGCAGCGTTTTAGTTTCATCAAAATTCCTCCGTACTATTATCTATCAATGCAAAAGTAGTGTTATCTATCGGAGCCGAACACTCCTTGACCGCTGACATGAGAGAGTCGGCGGCGGTACTTATATCCGCAGGAGCTGATAAAAGCCCGAGTATCATAGACTCGTCGAGACATTTATAAAGCCCGTCGGTCATAAGCAGGAGCCTGTCTCCCTTAATGAGCTTTATTGGCTGCAGGCTGACATCCAGGATATCGATCCCGCCCATTCCGATAAAGCTTGCAAGACGTTCTCCCTTGCCGCATTCGGCATTGTATTCTTCTTCGTCGATCAGGTTCTTCCTGCGTCTTATATCTATAACATACTTATAGTTATGATCTGTAGTAATTTGTTTCAGCCGTCCGTCGCGGGCGATGTAAAGCCTGCTGTCTCCGACCGAAAACCAGTAAAGCTCGTCACCCGAAATAAATGCGGTGACGGCAGTTGTGCCGCAGCTGTTTCCGTGTTCTTCAAATATAGCCTTGTCTATCTTGGCGGCGGCATCAATGATAAAGTTGGGGTAATCACCGTCAAAGGCAGTTTCGAACTGCTCCACAAACCTTTCGGCTGCAAGCCTTGCCGAGTCTCCGCCTCCGCTGCGGCTCCCTATACCGTCGCATACAACGGCAAAGAGTCCCTTCTCTGTCTCACAGTACAAGGCAGCATCATCCTGATAGCTTCGTGTTCCGATATAGCTTCGGATCTCGCAAAACACAAGGTATCATCGATTCATTTTTGCAGATACTCTGCCTGACCGTCTTTTCCATAGTCCTCAGCCATTCCTTGGCGCTTTCGGACTCGGCGAGCGCTGCTTCCATTTTATCCTCGGTAACAGGCTCCCAGAATCCGTCCGAGCAGAGCAGAAAAGCATCGCCCTCGGCGATATCAAACTCCGCGGTCTCGTACTTCAGCGTTTCGCTGCTGTCTCCCAACGCCCGAAGCAGTTGGTTGCGGTCGGGGTGAGTGCGTATCTCTTCCTCGCCGATCTCTCCCATTAACACAAGCATCTGAGGCATACTGTGATCACGTGTCCTCCACACCGCTTTGCCGCCTCGGAATCTGTAAAGCCGCGAATCGCCGATATGGATGACGGTACATTTGTTCTTTTCGATAACCAGCACAACGGCAGTGGTCATCATCTTGCGATTGGCGCGAGGGGAGTTCTGAGCCTCGCGAAGAGCCTCGTTGGCACGCTCCATGACGGTCTGCCTGAACTTCCCGATATCGGCACAGCTCTGAAAATACCGCCTGATGAAATCGACAACTAAAGACGACGCTTTATCGCCGTCACCCTGACCGCCAAGACCGTCGCACAGAATGAAACAGCTTGCGTCTTTATTTGCGATCATACCTGCTTTGTCTTCATTCACAGGTCTGCCGCCTCTGTCGGTGACGATATAATGATCCGTCTTGATAATCATGATCTGCTGTTATCCTTCGCCCTTGCCGGGGTCGCGGTTGTAGTCTCCGAGGGATTTATCGCAGCTTGCGATGATCTCGCGGCATTCCTGAAGAGTGCTGCACATTGTCGAAAGGATGTCGGCGATACCTGTGATGTTCGTCCTTACCTTCTTGGCATCGGAAATAAAGGTATCAGCGCCCTGACCCTTCCACTGCTCGCCGAGCTTCTTCACGATATCGTCGTAGCTGGTAACGATATCATCATATCTGCTTATAAAATTCTCTTTGCGTTGTATACATCTGTCAAAAACGCGCGTATCTAAGCATTTGTATTCGCTGCTGTTATCGGACATATCAATACCTCCTTAAATGACCTTTATAAGTTTTATCTTCTTGAGCTCGTCGGATTCTATATCGTAATAATATCCGTCGCCAAGCTCACATTTTGCGTATTCGTTTTTCAGTTCCTTGGGATCCATTTCGCCGAACACCGAGCGGCTGCCTCTGTCGGAAACGAACTCTGCGATGTTATCCAGCAGGAAAGCCACTGCGATGCTGTTGTTGAGCGAAGATTCGGTGTCTCGGTCGTTGTTGCTTATCTTGCGGACGTCCGAGTAGATGAACCAGTAGTTTTTCTCCTCGGCGACCGCAGTCATCTTCGGGAAGACGTTTTTCAGAAGCTGCGAGCCTGCAGCCTGAAACAGCATCTTGTTCTGCAGGACGAATACCGTTCCGGGATTGTTCTTTTCAACAAAGTTCTTGTTGAGCACGCCCTTCTCCATTTTGGGAGAATAGCCGTTGGAATCGAGAAAATCATACAGCTCGTCGATTGAGGTGACATAGTATGAATTGGCGGTGGATTCCTCATAGACCTCTTGCAGCGCCCTTCTGCCGTCGTCGAAGAAAAGGATACGGTAGTCGGGGTGGTTCTTGCGGATAAACCGTACCAGCAGTGTCAGCAGATTGGTCTTTCCGAATTTCTTCTTGCCGTAGATGGCAATGGCATGAGCCTCGTTCATGTTCACCGTTATCGGCATATGGTCATAGTAATCAAGACCAACTACAGGAGAGTTCGCTCCCGTGCTCTCGTCGAAGCTGCCCGAGAGGTAATCGAAGAAATTCTCCTCCGTAAGCTCGCCGTCAAATGCCGTGAGCTTTTCGGTCCTTGTACGCACTCCCGAGAGCTTTTCCTTAAAGGCGGGAAGATCCCGCATCTCGTCCATAAAGGGCAGGAACAGCTGAAGCTCGCGGGGCTTGCCGTCGATTATCGTGACTCCGCGTCCGGGATTGTGCATAGGTTCATTTACTCGCATACCGAATATGTCGATGTACTTGTCGGCCGAACCCTCAAGAGCAAATCTTCTTCCGAAATTTCCGAGCATCCTTCCAAGTCCGCCGCTGAGATCCGACGCGGTGAACACCAGCGACAGACCCTTTGAAATGCCGTCTCTGCAAAGCTTTGTAAGCAGATCGTGGTAGGGCTCGTAGCGCTCATCGGCGAAGAATGAATTGACATTATCTATGATCAGAATGATGTGCGCGGGCTTGTTGGAGTCATTGCTGTTCCAAACGTCCACAAACTGCCGCGAGGCTAATATCTTGGTGTTCTTCTCAAGCTTGCTTTCAACTGTGCGGAAAACACGCCGCACGTTTTCCTCGTTGGAATTGTCAAAGCAAGCCGCAACGCAGCTGAGATCACGGTACTGACCAAGGTTTCCGCCGAAATCGAGAATGTAGATATCACGCTCGTAGGTGGTGTCTATATCCTCGTGAAGTCTTACCAGGAGAGTCTTTATGAAGGTAGTCTTTCCGCTCATGTGGCCGCCGAAAAGTATCATGTTATCCGTCACGGGATCGACCTGAGAACAGGCTGGGTCTGGTTGTCCAGATCGTCATAGATCCCCATAGCCAAATCTCTCATTCAACCGCCTCCCTCATGATCTCAAATCTGCCGTCGCGTTCCTCGTAGATGTTGCCGTTTTCATAAACTATCCTGCCGGGCAGAGGCTTTTCAAAGATAACGTGTACTTTGGGATAGCGCGTCTTGTTTCTGTTGTAGTAAGTTTTCACCGCACCGACCACTGCGTTGAGCTGAGTCTCAAGCTTACCCTGAGCTTCCAGCTCCTTTTTGCGGCGGATAGCGTCGATGTTATCCTTTTCGGAGCGGTAGAACTTGGTATAGTTTCCCGTCTTTGAAGCTTCGATTATCTCCATAGGGAGTTCGAAGTTCTCCTCTGCCACCGCACCTGCGTAGCCCGACTGGAAGTACTCAAATTTCGAGCCTGTACCTACCAGCAGATAAGCTCTGCCGTGACCGGGCATGGAAGGACTTGCCGCAAGATCGTTTCCTATCATTTCTTTGGATGCCTGCCTTGTGGCGACCTTTAAGCAGAGACGCGATTTGGAGTTGATACGGATATCGTCAGTTATTGCGCCCTCAATGTTCTGGGAGATGAGGATAATGTGGAATCCGAGGCTTCGTCCTACTCTGGCTATCGTTGTTATCTCGCCGATAAAGTCAACGTCGTTGCTCTCGGTAGAGAAGCGCTTGAGCTCGGTGAACTCATCGACTACGAGAATAAGGTGCGCAAGACAATTGTCTCTCGCCTGTGTCCTGATCTCGTTTTCCTCAGCCTCGGTGAGGGGCGGCTTATCCTCGCCCTTCAGACGGTTGTTTATTTTCTTGATGTGAGAATCAATATTCCTGCACGCGCCGATGTACTGATTAATGCTGTCAACGTGCATTGAATTGAAAAGTATCTTTCTGCGTTTGATCTCGGAGCGGAGGGCGTCAAGGAAGCGCTTGAGCATATACTCCGCGCCTGTGCCGTTCTCGTCGCCGTCAACGTCGGTGACCGAGCCAACAACGTGCGGCAGCGTACCGATACGCTTGATAAAGCCGCCGCCCTTCATATCCACCAGCATGAGATTGACCTCATCGGGACGGAAGTACAGACACAGACCGAGCAGGTAAGTGATAATAGTCTCCGACTTGCCCGAGCCCGTGGTGCCTGCGACCAGCATATGGGGACCGTCGAAATCCTCATGCAGGTCAAGGCAGGTGATGCCGCTCTCGGTCTTGCCGATAGGCACCGACAGCGTCTCGATTACGTTTATGCGGTTCTTGCTGTCCCACAGCGCAGAAATGTCGAGGTTGTTCTTCGAGAAGCCGTAGAGCTCAAACAGGCTGACTGCGGAAGGCACCTTGCCGTTCTGCGATATCTTTGAGAAGCAGAGCGACGAAAGTATCTTTGAGGTGTTGTAGATCTTCGCGTTCCACTCGGGAGATACGTTGAAGTTGAACTCCCTCGCCGATCTTGAATCCTCGTGCGGGATAAGCTCGGCTGTGTGGTCGCCCGTGAAGTTTATCACATGATCGCAGTAGGAGGGAAGATGCTCGCGGTAGGTCTTGGGGAAGATGAACGTAATGCCCAGCTGGTTCTCAAAAGGCTTGCCGTCTTCGGGCGCCTCGGGCAAGAACTGCGCGAATGCGTGCTCCTTCATGGCGTACTCGTGATAAACGATAAATACGATGTGCGGGAAATCCACTCCCTGTCCTGCTGCTGCCGCACGCTCGCTCATAATGCTCAGCATTGAGCTGAACACCATGTTTGCGTTATTGTAATCAAATACAAACTGTGAGCGCTCGGGGAAGAGATCGCGGAAGTGGGGGAGGAACTTGAAGTTGCTGATACAGCTCTCGATCTTGTCCGGATCGTCGGTGGGTTGGAAAAGCACTATGAACTGAAGATCCTCGGGCGAATGGTAGAAGCACAGGTCAAATACCATGCGCTGGATAAGCCTCTCCGCAAACATCATGTTCGGAGCAACAATACCCAGCGAGCCGCTGTCCTTCATGGGAAAGAGCATCGGCGCTCTTTTCATGAATTTGTACTTCTCTGCGATATATCCCGGCAGATTCGAGAGATAGTAGGTCTCGTCCTCCTGATTGTCATATTCCTCGTCCTCTGTGGTCAGGAGCTTGACCTTGTCAAACTTGATCTTAAAGCCCGATGATGAGAATATGACTTCGTGCTTGCTGCCGCGTATCTCAAACATATTGTCAACCATATCCGAGATACCGAGGCGGACCATAAGGAAGTCCAGATCCCTCTGTGAGCGGCTGTAGATGTTGCCGCAAACGCCGTAAACGCTTGTATAGGGATCCTTTTCATCGAAAAGTTCATTGACGTCGGGATAGAGCTCACTCAGCTTTTCGGCGTCAGCCTTCTGCCTGTCCAGTATATCGACAATGGTCTTGTCGATATACGTCTCATACTCGGTGCGCCACTTTTTAAGCGAAAGTTTATACTTTTTTCCCTGACGTACAAAAGTGATTATAGATGTCACAAGTGTCACGATACTCATTACACCGCTGAGCAGCACAGCAGTAAATCCGCTACCGCCTCTGCTGGACATAAGTCCGCGCGAAAGCATTGTCACGGTCACCATGATGATGGTCGGGAGCAGCATAAAGAAAAGATTCTGCTCTGGCTTCTGCGGCGGATTTTGTGGAGGAATGATCTCAACAGGCGTATGATCGAACTTGTATAGCTGACGTGAGCTGATGTTGTAGTCGGGGAAGGATATCCCGTTTTTGCCCTGCTCCGAGGGATTGAAGGCGGGGATTATCACCGCCGTGTTTATCTCATAGGAGCGGTAGGATTCAGTTGGATCAAACACAATTCTCGTCGAGGAGATAAAGCCCAGCTCGACGAGCGTTTTGGTCATATCTTCCTCTGAGATCAGAAACCTCGAGTTATCCGACTTTTTGTTTGCCAGCGCGTCGTTGTATGTGGTCAGCGTAATGCGTTTATAAACGCCGTCGCTTCCGACTGCATTGTAAGACGCATTGAAAATATTCCTGCACTTGGTATAGAATTTGTCGTCGCCTTTTTTTGTGAGTCCGTATTTTATACCGTCAAGCAGCTGTTTGAGGGTAAGATCTCTTAAAACTATAAGCTCAAAAACAAGACTTTTGTTGTTACCAGGATCTATAAATTGTATGCCAATAAGTAGCTTATTATTTTCCATTATCTCACCCTTTACAAAATATCATATTAGGATGTCCCGAGAAAGGTTTCCCTAAAACAGCATTGTAGTGACAGACACAAAAATGCCCTGTCACTACAAAAAACATAATCAAGCCTCTTTCCCGACAGCAGTCAAGATATCCTCGTAGTACGCCGAAAAATCAGGCTTTTCGGGTACCTCGGGGTATTTGGGCATACTAATATCATTTTTGGGAAGCTCAGGCACTTTGATGTCTGTTTCCGTTACGGATATCGGCGTTATCGACAGCTCGACCTTCTCCGCGGGAGAAATACCGAACATCTCACGGCTTATTGCCGAGACTTCAGTACCCTTGATATCTGCCTGCGGTTTTTCTGCCTGCGGAAGCTCGAATGCCTGTTGGCTGATATCGGTATCGGGAACACTTACCGAGGGTGCCTCGACAGCGCTCCTGACATCGTCGAGTCCGACGGGTACGGATATCTTCGGCAGTTCAACAGCGACCGCGATGTCGGTCACGTCCTGTTTCTGCACATCGCCGACCTTGGGTATTTCCAAAGCCGCGGGAACCGATACAGCGGAAGCCTTGAAAGCCTCCTTATCGACCTCGGGCTTGCCAATGTCGGTCTTGACCGAAACTTCGGGTGAGCTGACATCTGATGACAGCTCAATGCCGATCTCGCCTGCGGACAGACTCACCTCGTTCAGCGAGTTTTTGATCTCAGCCTGCTCATAAGCGATACCCGAAAGTTCGATCTCGGGAGCCTTATACTCAAGCTCGGGCTTGTCGATCTCCATCTCGATATACTCGGTGTTGACGTCCTTGCCTATCTCATCGACCTCGTTCTTAAAGTTTAGCAGAACCGCAGTCATTTCGTATTCAAACAGTTCCTTTGCCTCTTCCATATCGGTAAGGACTTCCTTTTTGTTTTCCATAATACTTCACCTGCGATCTTTGTTGCTTTTTTACAGTGATGACGGGATATTGTCTGCGATCTGCTGATCCGCCTTTTCCATCTGGTCGGCGTTAGCCTTGATGAGCTCACTCAGTGCGGTAACGATACCGGGAACGGTAGTGCCCATGTACTCGTTAACAGCGCCCGTGATAAATGCCTGCATCTTGTCCTTGGAAGCGCCCTCCCATGCAGTGGTAGCGTCAAGGAATTCGTTCTGGAACTTCTCGCTTGCGCTCTTGTATCTCTGTGCGATATCCTCTATCTGAGTTGCTGCGTTTCTCATTTCATCAAACTTATAAACTATATCTGCCATTTTTTTAACTCCTTTTCAATAAAGATCATCTGACAAAAGCTGATTGTGATAATTACTGGGTCGGGTCTCTGTTGATGTCGCCCAGCTGAGGATCAACAGTATCGAGGAGCTGTTCCTTAATGCTGTCGAGCATGGAGTCGATGCCTGCTGTGATCGACGAACCTGGTTCGGTGAGGTTCTCAACGAGAGCAGGAGTAGCCTTGCTGTTGAAGAAGTCATTGAAGCCGTCGGAACCGTCGCCCATAAATCCCGAGGATCTGAGGGTGTTGATGATGTTAGACAGTTCGTCATACAGTCCCTGAGCAGTCGTTACGTAATTGGAAACGCTGCTTTTTGCATTAACGATTATCGAGCTTGTAAGTATTGATGCCATATCAAATACTCCTTTCAGTTTTTTATTATTATTCAAATGTCATCCGACCGGCAGTCTGCCGCGTCAAACGACTTTACGTCATTCGTTCATCGAATTTACGACCTCTCTGTACTCATCGAATACAGACTGGTACATTGTTCTTGCCTTATTGAGGTTCTCGGAAATATGAGTGACAACTATCTTTTGCTTTTCAAGCGGATCCACAAGAGTGTTGCCGCAGGCCTGAATAAATTTGTGCCCTGCGGGAGTGTCGAATCCGGTCTTCAGATCGTCCATCATCTCATTGATCTCGTTGAGCAGGCTGTCGATCTTAGCAGCGAGCTCTTCGAACTCTGCTGCCGCCTGCGAGAATGCCTCTTCCTCAATAACTACATTTTGCTTGAAAACATTGATCTGTTCAAAGCCAACAAACTGAGCCATTCACATCACCCCGCTCAAATTATTTTTTCTCATTTTCGGCACGGCACTGTGCGATGTACTCCATAACAGCAGCCTTGTCGCCCTCAGCCATAAGATCTGCGAGCTCCTCCGCTTTGGTATACTTGCCCATCTCTGCATACATTCTGGTTCTGAACAGCAGAGCGTAGGCGGCGTTTTCGTTCGCCTTGAGCATCTCGGCGCGGAAGAATGCTATCTCCTCGGCGTACTTTCTGTCGGCGTCCTCCTGAGTAAAGCCCTGACCGCGCTTGGCGAGCTGCATTATAGAGAATGCCTCGGAGTAGCGTCCGAAGAAGGAGTAGTAGATGTTATCGGGATCGCTTCTTACCATGCGGCTGTATTCGAGCGCCTTTTCGTAGTCCTCCTTGTAAGCGTAGCAGGAGAGGAGCATGAAGTTGACTCTCGCTCTGAACTCTGCAGCAGCTGCTGCGAGAGCCTCTGCCTCTGCAGCGTCGATCTCGGCTGCCGACGGAACGCCGAACTTCTCAAGATCCACGCCCTTAGGCATATCGTCGAACATACCCTCGGGATATTCCCTGACAGGCTGGCCGTTCTCATCGTAATTGACCTGCGCAAGCTCGCCCGCATCTTCGCTTATCTCGCCGCTTGCAAGCTTGGAATCCATCTGAGACATCTCGCCGCTGAGCTGAGCGTCTATCTCGGCAGGATCTATGGGTGCGTCGGCAGTCTTGGGTGCGGTATAGCCTTCTGCATACGCGGGCTTCTCGGTGACCATCTTCATGAGGTCGATAGCCTCGTCGATCTTGCCCATGTTGATGCACAGTTCCGCGAGTGCGAGCACCAGCTCGTTCTTGTCCTCGGGAGCGCCGTTCGGGCTGACGATAAGCTCGCTCATCAGGTCGTAAGCCTTCTGAGTATAGTCATTCTCGGTATCCACCGAGCTTCCCGCCGCCGCAACATAGAAGTTAGCGCGGCTGACCTGTACAGCAAAGGTGCCTGCCTCATCTGTGACAGCATATTTCTCGGCATTGTCGAGCACCTCAAGCGCGCGGTCGTACTTTTCCTCTGCCATCAGCAGGTTGAAGTAAACCATATAAGCGCGGATATCGGAGGGAGCCAGACTCTGCCACTTAACAGCGTATTTTGCTGCGTTCTCGTAATCCTCGAGCATGACATAGATGTTGACCTTCTCGGCGATTATATCCGTGTCGAGCGATGCCTGACCCGTGGGGTCCGAATCCTCATACTTCTGATAGTTCACCAGCGCAGCCTGATAGTCCTCCTTGATGGTGCACATCATCGCCATCTGGTAGTAGATGCGAGCCTTGACGTCCTCGGAGCACTCCTTCATCTCGGCGGCTGTATAGTACTCCATAGCCTTGTTGATATCACCCGAGAAGAAGTAGGCGTTCGCCATGTTGAACAGGTTGTCTCCGTTGTCAGGACCTGCTGTCACTGCCCTCTGGAAGTAATCAAAGGACTCGTCAAATCTGCTCATCGACACCAGCGCCGCACCCGCTTTTGAAAGTGCGTACTCATCGGTCGGAGCCTCTGCGAGCGCCTTGTTGTACCAATTCAGCGCACTCTCGTAGTTTTCGTTGGTAAACGCCATGTCGGCGTTTATTATAGCTTCCTTATAGTTTTCGATATCCAAATCCGGTCACCTCTTATTGTATAGTTATTTAGTTTTATCTTACTTATCTCAGACAAAGCTTCCATGAACCGCCGAGCGATGCGCCGCTAGTGCTGAGCGAAACTCCGCCGTTCATTGACAAAGGTCCGATGTTGATAGAAATGCTTTTCTTGAAATCAAGCGTTTTCGACAGCGAACTGCTTATCGCGTCCGCAAAGCCTGAGCCGCACAGAGTGTTAAACGCCTTCTTCGAGGTATCTATAAGCGTACCCTTGAACTGCGATGCCAGATCTGACAGCCCCGGAATATCCATAATACGTCCCGTGCCTATCTTTCCGACTATATCTGAAATTCCGAGCTTGTCCGATATGGTCGTAAGCCCCGAAGAAACAAGGTCGTTGACCTTACCTCCGATGATGCTGTCGAACGCCTTGCCGCCCAGCTCTGTAAGGAATCCCTTCGGATCTCTGAGCTTTGCAAGGTCTCCGATACCGCTGATGACGCCGTTTTCTCCGATGAACCAAGGTGCCTTCTCGGATATGGTGCTTATCATTCCCGAGAACGCCTTTCCGAGGCCTCCGCCGCCCAGATTCTTAAAGGTCGACGTTACAAGGCTCAGACCCTTCTCCTTCATATAACCGCCGACAGCGCCCAGCGCATCGCCTGCCATACCTTCAAGCACACTGATTCCCGCATTCTTCGCGTAGTCTCCGAAGAAGCCCGAGAGCGTGCCGTTTTTCTCGAGATAATCCGCGCCTTCGGTTATCATTCCTCCCAGGAACTTTCCTGCGCCCTTGGCTAGTATCTCCGCGCCCTTGGCAAAGAACGCCGAGCCCGTGCTTTCGAGCACTGCGGGGCCTACACCTCCGACAGCTCCCGATATGGCGCCCGTGACGGCTCCCTTGAAGAATGAGTCTCCCGCGGAATCGAATATCTCTCCTGCCGACTTGCCTTGGACTATTCCCGAGACGACCGAAGTCGCCGTACTCGTGAGTGCGGCGGTCACCGCAGCCTTGGCTGCCAGCGCGAATATACCCGCTGCCGCTCCGCCTGTGACTGCCGACAGCGCGAACAATCCCGCTATCAGTACAGCACCTGCGACGATCTTTAGTATCGTTTTGTAGTGCTTCTTTATAAAGTTTACCGTCGCGTTCCAGGCCTTCTTGACCTTATCGGCAAGCCATGTGGCGGCCTTCTTGAAGGCACTTCCTATCTTCTTGCCGACGCCCTTGAACCAGTCGCCGACCTTCTGATACCACTTCTTCGGCTTGGGAGGAATAGCCCAGGGATTCTCGTTATAGAATTCCTTGTTTGCGAGGGCTATGGTCTCCGCTACCCGTTTGTCGGTATTTACGGTGTTCACAATGAACATTGCGAAGCGCTGGCCTGCGTTCTCAAGCTTTTCGATCTTCTTCTCGTCGGTATTCTTTATTCTGTTTTCAATATGATCCAGAGCTTCCTGCAGATTTCCTGCGCCTCCGCTCATATTATGTACCTGAGATTCTACAGCCTTAAAGGACGATACTACTTTTTTGGAATCATTGATAAGTTTTGTGTAATCAGCAGCGAAGGACGCAACAGATATCATGCCCTTCAAGCCGCCTGCGTTAAGGTCTATCCGCAATTTTACTCACCGTCTTTCTTAGGCTTTAAGTATACTTTTTATAATGACACATTTCATAGACGCTGGAATTCATGATCTTCTTGTAATTCCCCTGCTCCGCCACGATGGAGTTCATTCTCTTAGAGAGTTCCTCGGCATTCTGTTCCAGAGCCTGCATCTTTGAATTCAGGTCGGCAATGGACTGTTCAAGCCTTGCCTTTTCTTTTTTGAAGGTATCGACCGCAGCCGATGAATGGCTGTCCTCGGACACAGTTTTGCAGTGGAATGCTGCCGAAAGACTCGGAGAATTCATCCCGTCGCATTTCACGCTCCGTGCAAGACTGTTCTCGGCATTAGCAGCAGCCGAGTTAGCGTCATTGATAGCTTCATTGACCGTGCCGTCCTCTCCGAGCACATTAATGACCCTTTCGATGTCATCAACGCGCTTTTCAAAGTTGATCTTATCGGAGTTTGCGGAATCGTACTGATTCTTCACGGAGTTATACTCCGAACGGCAATCGGACTCTTCCTTTTTGTAGTGATAATACTGCTCGGCGGCGCCATAGTACCTCGAGCGAGCCTCATCATAGCCTTCCTGGGCTTCTTCTTGAGTAAGATTTGTCCATTTCATAAAAAACCTCCTGCTCTTAAAGCCACTCCAAACGTATTGTAGTGCGATATAAAAGCCGCAATTAAAGTATACCTTAATCTGTTAAAAAAGTCAATAGAAAATTAACAATTAAAAGACTTTAAAATGAAAAATAGACAGAACGAACAAAGCTTTTTTGTACTTTTTGGCAATTTCGACACATTATTGTTAATAAATGTCGAACTATTTTAATTGTTCGCTATAATTGCCGGGGCGCATGGCCGTTACACCGACCTCAAGTGCTTGGGGCAGTTCTGCAGACGTTTATGTCCTCAAAAAATGCTGTTACAATACTTTTTGACTATACTTATGAGATTATTGACAGCAAAGAGGAATTGTGTTATAATTTATTCGTAAAGTATTAACATCCTTAGTGCTGATGAGAGCTTGTTCATATCATTTGCCGATCAGCATCGGGTGCAAGTATATGGGGTGATCTTATGAAGTATTGCTATCGCTGTATGAGAAGCAATGATGATGAAAATAAGGTTTGCAGTGAATGCGGCAGATCCTTTGAACTGCCCGAGACAGATCCGAACCTGCTTGCACCGGGAAGCGTTCTTAATAACCGCTTCGTTGTCGGATGCGTTCTCGGGGAGGGCGGCTTCGGCATTACCTATATCGGCAGAGACACCGTGCTGGATATTAAGGTCGCGATAAAGGAATTCTACCCCAGCGGCATGGTGAACCGCAATACTGTGGTCTCGAACAAGGTTATGACGATGACCTCGGCAAATGCTAAAACGGTCTTTCATAACGGAAGAAACTACTTTTTGTCAGAGGCCAGGATACTTGCTAAGCTCTCGGGTGAAGCGGGCATCGTAAATGTAAAGGACTTCTTCGAGGAAAACAACACCGCTTATATTATAATGGAATATGTTGACGGCATAACTCTCAGCAGCTATATCAGTGAGGTCGGTCAGATAGATTACGATACTGCCGTGTGCCTGCTTCTTCCTGTGATCAGGTCGCTGGGAAAGCTCCACGAAGAAAAGATGCTTCATAGAGATATCAGTCCCGATAATATAATGCTTGTCGGGGAAGATGTCAAGCTTATCGATTTCGGCGCTGCAAGATATTTTGAGAACGAGCACAGCCTGTCGGTTATGATAAAGCATGGCTATTCGCCGATCGAACAGTATAAGCGCCACGGAGAGCAGGGTCCCTGGACGGATATATATTCTCTCTGTGCAACGATATATAAGTGCATCACAGGCAAAGCTCCCGATGACGCTGTCGAGCGCCTTTATTCGGATACGCTGGTAAGACCTTCTTCGCTGGGAATAAGCATAGACGGTCAGTTTGAGGATGTGCTGATGAAGGGACTCATGGTGCGCAGCGAGGATCGCTGGAAGAGCATGGATGATTTGTTGAAGGCACTCGAAGAGGTGCCTGCTCTCGGCATGAAGAAGCAGGCCGACACAACTTCCGAGCCTAAGATGATGCGTCAGGCTGCTGACATCAGCATAATGTCCGCAGACACCATCAGGACGAGCCGCGCTGTAACGCCTGTTGAAGCAGAACCGATCAACAAACCTGTTGAAGCGGAACCGATCAAAAAGACGGTTGGAGCCGAACCTGACATCAAGCCGATCGAAGCAGGGCCGAGCAAAAAGCCCGATGTATATTATCAGGACAGCAGGCTGTCTTTCTATCTGGAAAAAAAGCGGGAGAGAAACAAGCTGCTCGACGAAGCTCCTGAAGCTCCGAGACCGCCGAAACAGGAAATAAAAAAAGAGCCCGAGCCGATATCGGTGAAGCGAGATAAGGTCATAGTGCACGAGCGCCTGCACAATGCCGCCGCGGCTTCCTCCGTGCATGAGCCCGACAGAAAGAAAAAACCTCTGAAGCCGATGGAAGTGTCTTCCTCCGAGACCATCTATTACAAGCCGCAGAAAACTCGGGATGCCACTCTGCTGATAGTCTGCAAAGATAAAATGCCCACACTGTTTCCGCTTCGCGGAAGCATGACCATGGGCCGCGATTACGAACGGGCAGTAAGAGATATTCGTATAAAGTCGCAGATAGTCAGCCGTGAACACGGCGAATTCATTTTTGATGATTCTGACGGCAGCTACTATTACATCGACAACAACAGCTGCAACGGAACGTTTATTAACGGCGTCAAGCTTCCGCCCTATAACCAAAGGGGCTCCAAAGCCGTCAAGCTTTCTGACGGCGACATTATCAGAATAGATCAGGAAAACCTGAGCGAGCCGCACCCCGAAGCGGTGCTGATTATTTTCAGCACGACATTCTCAAAGACCGAGCTGTGGCGGAATCTTGACATAGAGCACAGCAGCATGGTAACTGTCGGCAGGGGAGATGAATGCACGCTGAAGCTGAATGACCTTATGATGTCAAAGAATCACGCTATGCTGTTCAGACAGCAGTACAGGTGGTTCATTAAGGATAATGACAGCACTAACGGCATATGTCTGAACGGCACCGAGATACAACGCACCGAGTGCGTCTTCCCAAACGATGTTATCAGGCTCGGCGGCACTACGCTGATCTTTAAAGGCAACAGCATAATCTATAATGTGCCTGATGAGAAAAGAGCCTCTCTGGTGATCGATATTGCTGAAAAGCGGTCGGGCTCGGGCAGCCTGCTGCTTAAAGATATTTATGCAGATATCTACGGCGGCGATTTTGTGCTTGTCCTCGGCGGCTCGGATACCGATAAGAATACGTTTATAAAAACTCTGCTCGGAGATACACGGGCAAACGGCAGGATCATCGTTAACGGTCAGGATCTTCACAGCAACAGAAAGAGTCTGAGACCGCAGATAGGCATGGCACCGCTGTTTCGGCCTTATACCTCTTCGAACACCGTCAGAGAGGTGCTGACGGAAGCTGCAAACCGCAGCCTGGGCAGATCTTATTCCAAGAGCGAAAAGCTTGAACGGGTGGAAAAAGTGATCTTGCAGGCAGGGATAAAGGAATACGCTGATATGTCTGTAAGACTTCTGAATGCGGGACAGCAGAGAAAGGTCGCGATAGCCGAGCGGTTAATGGGCTTTCAGAAAGTGTTTATTTATGACGACACCGCTCTCGGCCTTGATGAAGCTTCTGAAGGAAAACAGATGACGCTGCTGAAGGACATTTCGAGAAAGGGCAAGATCGTTCTTGTGCTGACGGGATCTCCCGATGAGGCTGTCGAGATATCAAACGGCGAGAGAAACATCATGTTCACGAAGGTGCTTGTGCTGGCAAGGGACTCGGTGG
>CAMVIL010000004.1 GCA_947167535.1 uncultured Ruminococcus sp.
GGAAGAGCCATGTTGGAATTGAAGCGGTAACGGGCGATACGTCCGTTGGCGCCGCTCTTTACAAAGCTGTAGCCGCCTGCGTTGTTGGATACGATAGCACCGTACTCGGGAGAACCGAGGTAGTTTGCCCAGGGTGCGGGAGTGTCAGGTCTTGTGATGACATACTCCTTGTTTTTCAGGTCAAAATAACCATACTTCATAGATGTAAAACTCCTTTATAATTGTTTTCGATCGGATACGAAAGGCACGGCAAACGTTCTCCGCGCTTTTCTGCCCGCGTCCGACGCTGCGCGGTCTATACATTAATATAATAACATATCCCGCCTGAAATTTCAAGGGGGTCAGGGCAATTATTTATATAATATTTTTATTTGAGAAGAGGTTTTTGCTCTTTACAAACAGGCGGGTATGTGATATAATTAATGCAATCTCTTTACAATTGTACAGAGATATGAAAAACATCGAAATAAATGACACGACCTAAGGAGGCAATATATGAAACAGATGCTCAAAAACTATTCTCTTGGAGCCCTCGCCTGTATCGTGATGGGTGTGGCGCTCTTGATAAACCCGCACATCATCACCGACGTGCTGAATACTGCGGTGGGAGTGCTGCTCATTGCATGGGCGGCGGTGGGCGTGATAGGCTTCATCGCCTCGCGCAGCTCAGATTCCCGCGAAAAGCAAAGCGTATTCTCGCTGGTCAGCGACATCATTATGCTGCTGCTGGGTGTCTACGTATTCGTCAACCCGAAGCTGCTGGAGACCATCGTCATGTCGGCGCTGGGCATCTACCTGCTCTGCTCGGGCATCGCGAAGCTCGCGTCTGCGCTGCACATCAAGAAATACGGCACCGACCGCTGGCTGCTACCCCTTATCACTGCGACGATAACCGCCGTCATGGGC
This sequence comes from uncultured Ruminococcus sp., assembly GCA_947167535.1. Taxonomy (GTDB): domain Bacteria; phylum Bacillota; class Clostridia; order Oscillospirales; family Ruminococcaceae; genus YE71. The sequence continues at coordinate 907 of CAMVIL010000004.1, forward strand.
GCTTTCATCATCGCCGCACCGACATTTTTATCGGGAAGCATCATGTTTGTCATCGGTCTGCTGCTGACGGTAGCGGGCGTTGTGAATTTCGTCAGCGGGTTCTCGGCGGCGAGGGAGCTTAAAAAGTTGATGCGCGAGCTCGACCCCGACAGCAAGCCCGCAAAGAAGACCCGCGAGCGCGTCCGCAGGAGCGCTTCAAACGTTTCGTCCGATGGCTCTAAGGTCATCGACGTCAAGAACTATGATGAGGACTGATACTATGAGAGGAATTAACAGATACCCCGGAAGACATCTCGTTTTTGGCATTGTTCTGATAATTGTCGGTCTGCTGCTGGCGTTCAGCTTTGCAGAATCGAGAGAAAAGTTTGTGAAGCAGTGTACCGGCGAGGTCTACGGCAAGGCAGTGAGCGTCACAAGAACATCGAGACCCCGCAGAGGGTATGATTACAACGTCACCATCGAGTTCGAGGTGGACGGCAGGAAGTACACCGAAGACTGCACCTCATCCTCAAAGGTGAAAGAAGGCGAGAGCCTGAGGGTCTGCTACGACCCCGATGACCCCTCGGTCTGCTACATCCCCGCAGTGGAATCATCGCCCTTCATGATACGTCTGGGCGGCGGGTTCTGTGCGATCGTGGGACTGGTAATGTCGATAAAGGCTCTGACGGTCATGAGTAAGTCAAAAGCAACGTAAAGACACAACAAAACGCCGCTCTGTGAAATGCAGAGCGGCGTGATCTTTTTATCAGCTGAGATATTTATTCTCGAACTCGTCCACGGGGATAGCCTTGTCGAACAGCCAGCCCTGAGCCATGCTGTGACCGCTTCCCAGCAGTATCTTAGCCTGTTCCTCTGTCTCGACACCCTCGAAGATAATGCTCTTGCTGGTGGACTGGATCAGGTTGCAGATCTGTGCGATGTATGCGCGGGACTTCTCGTCGTTCTCGATGTTGTCGATGAAGACCTTGTCAACCTTTACGATGTCAACAGGCGCGTCGATCAGCACGCTGAGGGAGGAATATCCCGTTCCGAAGTCGTCGATGTCGATCTTGAAGCCTTCGTCGCGCAGACGGCGCATATTCGAGAAGAAGTTTTTCACGTCCTGAGTGAAACAGCTCTCGGTGACCTCTATCTCGATGAGGCTCTTCTCGACTCCGTACATCTCGGCGAGAGCGTTGACGTTGTCCACAAAGTTGGGACGGTTGTTGTGCTTGCGGGAGAAGTTGACGGAAATAGGTATCAGCGGCTTGCCCTCCTCCTTCCACTTCTTGAGGTATTTCAGCACCTGCTCATAGATGTAGAGGTCTACCTGCGTGATGTAGCCCACGTTCTCAAGAACGCTTATGAACTCGTATGGGAGCTTGTAGCTTCCGTCGGGATTGCGCCAGCGGGTGAGCGCTTCGGCGCCGATTATCTTGCGGGTGTACAGGTCGAACTTGGGCTGTAAGAACAGCTCGATGGCGCCGCTGTTGATGGCGTTCCAAATCTGGCTGGCTATCGCCTGATCGTGGCTGCGCTTTTTGCGCATACGGTCGGTATAGATGCCGCAGGGTACGTCCGACGTGCCCTTGATGCTGCGGCGCGCAAGGTTTGCGTTGTCGATGGCGATAGGCATATCCTCGTCGCCTTCGCGGATGAAGTATATACCGCTGCTGACCTGAACGTCGCTCAGAGGATACTTTTCCTTCTGGCTCTTGTTGAAGCGGCTGTTGCGCTCGGAGTACACCTGTATCAGCTGCTCGCGGCTCTCGCCCCTGCAGAGGGTGATGAAGTAGTCGGAATAAATTCTCGAAGCGCAGAGCATTCCGGGAGTCTGCCTTATTTCTTCGGCGAAATCGTAGAGCATCTTGTCGCCCGCTTCGTAGCCGAAGTTTTCGTTTACGTAGGAGAAGTCATTGATATCCGAGTAGCCTATGGCAAAGCAACCGCCTTCGGGGAACTTCTCATGCAGCAGCTGTGACGCCTTTTCGGTGAAAGCCGCACGGGTAAGCAGACCGGTAACGTGGTCGCTGTTGGAAAGACGCTCGATCTCGACTTTGTCCTTGGCGATCTTGCCCGACATCTCCTTCATGTGCTCGATGGAGTAGATCATGCCGTATATATTCGAGACGATATCACGCTCGTTGGTAACGCTTACGTAGACTATCCTGTACCAGTGGTATTCATCGTCAAAAGCGTCGGTGCGGTAGTCGAAGGTACCCTTTGTGGGATGGGAGACCGCATTGCCGAGCATCTGGTTGTAAGGCTCCACGAAATCGGGATGCATATGCTTCTGCGCAAGGTTATCCCTGTTGTAGTTATAGAATGTGTCGGTACCGAATCTGTCCAGTATCGCTCTTGAAGTCGAGGTAAATGTGTCGCTGAGAACGTCGTACTCAAAGAAGATCTGATCGGAATTCTCTGCGATCATCTGGAAGCGGAGGCTCTGTTTTTTGAGCTCCTTCTCGATGGCTCTGGATTCGGTGACGTCGTAGAATGTGCAGTAGATCATCTCGCTGCCGTCTTCCAGAGGCTCGGAGCTGCTGCAGGTAACGCGGATCCAGTTGCCGCCCTTTTCGGGTCTCAGCTGGAGCACCACGTCCATCTTGGACTTATCCGTGATCGAGGCCTTCATAGCCTGGAGCAGCTTGATAACGTCCTCTTTGCAGAGAGCGTCGCGCATGGGGAAGGAGTCCCTCTCGTCGGTATCGTCTATGCGGAAAATGCGGTAGAACTCATCGTTGCGCTCCACCATTTCCTGCCTGCCGTCGGGATAAAACTTGTAAACGGCAAGACCCGCCCCGACGGAATCCGACATGAGGTCGATCTCCGCCTGAGAGTGCACATACTTTGAAGCCTGCACGTTGCCCGCGGTGATATCGCTGATGGTGATATCCGCGAGGTGCCTGCCGCCCTCGTCGCGGTTGATGCCTATGCAGATGACTACCAGATGGCTGCCGTCGGCACAGGTTATCCTGTGTTCTATGGCGCCGCCGCCCTTTTCCTGAAGCGCGGTGGCTTTTTCGATGTATTCGCTGTGGTCTTCCTTGGGAACGAGGTCGATAAACGTAGTGCCGTTCTTAACGAGCGTGTCCAGATCGTAGCCTGTCATTTTCAGGAAGTTGTCATCGCAGGAGATTATAGCTCCGCCCCTGTCGAGGTCCACGGTATACGTACCACAGACAACAGGTTTGATCCGTTCTTTCGTCGTCCTCACCCCTTTCATTTATGATAGTGGTCGCTAAGACCTATGACAAAATTCGTCTTTAAGTTGTTTCATTTAATTATAACATTTTTTAATAGTTAATTCAATAGTCCAGTGGTTTTTTCTACAATTCCGACAAACCAAATCCTGTTTTTTAAGCACTTTGCCGACATTGTTACATTTATTCCTCTTCGGTTTTGGAATCTAAACGTTTAAGTTCGTCAATTATTTCCAGCCGCCGTTCGTAGAACATAAGTTCCTTGTCGTGGCGGTAGTATTCATCGCAGCCGTATTCGGCGATGAATCGTGCGGTGACGGGGTCGGCGGATAGCTCGGTCACGAGTATCAGCATCTCCTGACCGCTGCCGAAGGTGCTCTCGCAGAAGCGGAACATATTGTTCATATGCGCCGACACCTCGGCGAGCCTCTGTTTGAATCTGCCCACGTCGCCCGAGTAGGACTCCTTCACCCCGTCGAAGCCGTCCTTCGCCGCCGTTCGGAAGCGTGCGAACAGCTCGCGGCGGAAGAAGATGCTGCGTTCCTTGTCTGGGGTGAGGCTGTTGGCGGCGCGGAGCCTGCCCCGCTCGTCGTCCAGCGAGTCTATGCACTCCTGCATCATGAGGCAGACGTCGTCCCCCTCTTCGGCAGAGCCTTTGAGCTCGCCCAGCGTGCGTCTGACGGTCATGAGGTCACTGTCCTCGGCGAGTATCTCGCCGGTCTCGCGGCTGACGTTCTCCAGCAGAAGTCCCAGCAGAGACCAGCGCTCGTCGAACTTAGCGGCGGCGGCGCGTTCGGTTATCTCACTGTCGGCGTTGCCCGCGAGGATATCCCCGATGCGGTAATCGCTCCTGTACTTTTGGTAGAGCTCGTAGTATATCGCGAAGTCCTCGGCGATCTTTTTATTCTGGATGTACTGTCCCACCAGCTCCTTGTCCACCTCTATCTCCAGCCGTTCGTAGACGGAGAGTATCCTGCTGAGGTCTTCCCAGCCGCGGGCGGTGACGAAAGATCTGCCGCTGACGGTGTTTTCTATCTTATAAAAGTTCTGAGGCTTGAGTCCGAGGTATGTCACCACCGAGCCGTTAAGACCCGCAGCGGCGGCGTGTTCCTTCCAGACGTTCAGGTCAGGCTCCACGTCTATCCTTTTTAGTCTGTCCCGCCCAGCCCCTTGAGCTCCATCTTCGCGAGGCAGCTGTCGAGGTCGGACTGGCTCGTGATATGCACCGCCTCGTGCACCTCGGTGTCGCACTGTATTATGAAGATGTTGATCTTGGTGAAGAAGCTCTCGGTGCTTTTTAGGATGTTGTAGGTCTTCTGCATGAACGTCTGCACCAGATCTCCCCGCACCGACCCCGATGTGTCGATGGCGATGACGAAATCCCGCACCAGCTGGGTCTCCTTGTACTCGGGCGGCTCGATGAGCGCCACGTTGCCGTAGAGCGACAGCCCGTAGCAGTAGAATCCCGTCTCAAAGGCGTCGAGGTCGGCGCGCATCACCTCGCCCGACACCGCGAAGCGTTTCAGGAACGCCGCGTAGTCGTACCGCTCGCGGTTGAGGTGCTCCAGCAGCTGCACTAGGTACTGACTGTCCCCGCCGCGCTCCCTGCCGAAGTTTTCCAGCTCCGACTGTATCTCCTTGGAGATCTGCTCCCACTGCTTTTCCAGCTCCTGCTGCTGCCTGCTGCGTTCCTGCGCGAGGTAATCCTGCAGCCCGCCGTCCTCGGGTGGGGAGTCCTCGTCCTGAGGGGGTTCTGTGCCGTCGTTTCCGTCCTGTTCCTGCGGTGGATCGCCGCCGCTGTCGTTATCGTCTTCCGGCTCGGGGAGCTTATCCCTGCCGCTCTCGATTATCTCGGGGGAGATGTGAGGCGGCTCCTCGTCCTCGGGAGCCTTCGGCGGTTCGGGATACCAGCCCGAGTGATCGTCCACCCCGAAGATGCCAATGTACTCCTCCGCCTGCTCCTGCGAAAGCCCGGTGCTGCAGAAGTAAGCGTAGAGCTTCTCCGCCGTGAAAGGCTTTACCTTCGGCGAGAGCTCGAGTATCACCGCGGACTTCTCGGCGATCTTGTCGTTGTCGCAGAAGTCGGAAGCGATGCGCATTATCGCCGCTTCGGTGACGATGTCGCAGGCGGCGCTCCAGCGGGCGGAGTCGATGCCGCCGCCTGTCTGCCAGTGCCTGAACACGCAGTGCAGGAGCATATGCAGCTGATCGTGGACGGGCAGCCGTTCGCCCTGCCGATAGCGGGAGAGCAGGTGCGCGGGGTCGAAGGAGATCGTGCGGCCGTCGCACTTGTAGCTGCCCTCGTAAGGCAAAGCTCCCAGCCTGCTTATCGCCTTTGTCATGTACCTCATATTTATCAGCAGCGTCCCCGAAGAGAGCGAGTACACCTTCGACGACAGCGCCAGCTGTTTCTTTGCTATTTCTTCTTTTGTCAAGACTGTCATCGCTCCTTTCGGCAAAACCACATAAAAAAGCCCGCAAGCTTACGAACCTGCGGGCTGAAATACTCTAAGCCATTGGACTTACACCTTTCTCATTTAATAAAACCGTTGGGAAAAGCTTGTTATCTCATTGGACTCGTTCCTTTCAAGTATAATAATCGTAAATGTCAAGCTGAATAAACCTTTGGACTCACCCCTTTACGCTAAATATTTCTCCTCATTGCGGTGTTAACTTTCATAAGCACCACTCCTTTAGATCAATATTACCGCTGCGACCTGCGCCCTTCGCGAAGCCCCGCCGCCCGCCGTGACATTACCGGCGAACCGAAGCGACCGTCCAACGCTGCCGCGCAAATTATTATGGTGAAGGCCTAAACGCCTTATATTCAAAATTCAGGTTCCGCCCCATCTCTCGGGTGCGGAGATCACGCTAGTACATGGGAATCACTCCTAAGCTTTATGTAATATTCTTAAGAAAAATCCTCACACAAATCATAAGCGAACACCTCTTTGAATGAATTTACATTATCGAAATCAAGCTAGAGTAACCTTTGGACTCACCTCTAACATTTTAGTATAGTGTCGGAAAGCATTTTAAGTATCCTTCGGACTCACCTCTAACGTTGTAATATAGTGTCGGAATCAAACTAAGTAGCCCTTTGGACTCACCCCTGACATTAAGTATTTTTAAGATCCGGACACGCATCCGGTATATAGTGACCGCTGTGCGGTCTATTCAATTTTCAAGGCTCACAGTCAGCAAGGGTAGAAGCTGCAAAAACATTTTAGTAGATCTGTCGTAACCTCGGCTCGCTGATGTCTTCATTTACTACACTATCGAGAACTGTCGGCTCATATCGTCCGCGTCATGTCTCCACTTAATCAGACCTCAGCGAGTCTCGGAAAACCCTGCTGAATTTCAGATACATCCATTGGACTCGCTCCCTTCTTGTCACATTAAGCTGTCGATCGGCACCCGGAAGCATTTCTGAAGCTTGTGCACCGTGCTGCAACCGAAGCGTCTGCCCGACCGCTGCTCTCGACATCTATATCAGAGAACGGAACCTTCGTCGACCTCCGACCATCCGGCTGGATCGCTCGGAGCAGCTCCCGCGCCCCCGGCACCTATCCTTTGCTTTGGTTCTCTGGGTCTTGTTCCTTCTCTCTGGTTATATTATAGCACACGTCTTGTGACTTGTCAATAGTTTTTCTCAAAATCCGAATAGATTTTTTGGGTAAAATTTTGTGCATTTTTATCATTGACAAATAAAAATATTTATGGTACAATGTTGATGTAAACTGCGGGCGTGAAAAGCCTGCACAAGGAGGTTGTTTCCAATGGCATTTGAAGAAGAAAAGACAGAGGGTCTGGACGAGTTCCAGCCGGATATATATACCCTTGAGGACGAAGACGGCAACGAGCAGGCTTTCGAGCTGCTGGACGTTATGGACTACGAGGGCGAGAAGTACTTTGCGCTGACTCCTTATATGGAGACTGCCGAGGAGCTGCTCGAGTATGACGGAGAGGTAGTTATCCTCAAGAGTCAGTTTGAGGGCGACGAGGAAATGATGGTCACCATTGACGACGATGACGAGTACGAGCGTGTAGGCGCGGTCTTCCTTGAGAGGCTCCGCGAGATGTATGATTTCGAGGACGAAGACGAGGAAGAATGATCCGACGGAAGGGCGGCTGAGCTGTCCGTGCAGTCGGTAGTAACTTTTAAAATCTGAGAGCAGTTGATAATGACTGCGATGTGCGTTAGCTTCGGCATGATTTAATCCAACACTTATGTAATCAGGGATTCGTACTCCGGAAAGATGATGCAGACCTCCCGCAGAACACCCCTTCGGGCGTGCAAAATCGGCGGATGTTGGGAGCATAATGCTTGAGGGTCGTTTTACCCGTCCTGCTTTTGCGGGTTTTATTTTACTGAAGCGACGGCATTGTGGTTATTATCAGCTGCTCTTTTTGTGTCCGGAGGTGGGCGGATTGGAAGCGGTAGTTGTAGTTGCGATCATAGCGGTACTGCTGTTGATCCTCGGCGTGAGTCTTGTTTCGGTAGCGGCGGGGATAATGGTCATATTAATAGCAGCGCTGGGCGGTATGCTGATACTCTTCTCGGTATGCGGGATAATCCTTGCGATGTCAAGGCGTGAGAGTGCGGTACTTGACGGTTTTGAGAAGCCCCACGGCTACGACACGGCTATGTACCTTTGCGGCGGGGAGCGGATAGCGAACATCTTTCCTGCTGAGGGTGTAATGCGCGGGCTCATCTACAAGAAGACGGAGTGCACGGTATTTGTCTGCCGCATGAAGAAGCGGAGCATAGTGATAGACCGTCACAGTGCCATCATCATTATCTCTGGCATAGCGTTGAGTCTGCCCAGCCTCATTGGCGTGGTTATCGAGTTTGTGTCTATGTTTTGAGGGGTCACAATAGGTTGGCGTGAGCCTGAGTTGCGCCTTTAGGGCGCAAATGGGAACGCTGTCCCCAAACCCTCGCGCGGTTGGATCCGCTTTATTGCCTACGTTTGATGTTATACCTTTTATAGAAAGGATTTTTTTATGTCCGAACAATTCGTCAGAACTGAAATGCTTCTCGGTGTCGATGGAGTTGAACGTCTCCGCAACGCCCGCGTCGCAGTCTTCGGCATCGGCGGCGTCGGCGGTTACGTCTGCGAAGCCCTCGCCCGCAGCGGCGTCGGCACTCTGGGGCTCATCGACAACGACGTCGTCAGCCTCTCAAACCTCAACCGCCAGATAATCGCCCTGCACTCCACGGTAGGGCAGTTCAAGACCGACGTCATGCGCGACCGTATCCTCGACATCAACCCCGACGCCGATGTCCGCGTATTCCACCAGTTCCTGCTCCCCGAAAACGCCGACGAGTTCCCCTTCGCCGACTATGACTATATCGTAGACGCAGTGGACACCGTCTCGGCAAAGCTGGAGATAATATGCAGAGCCAAGTCGCTGGGGATACCCGTGATAACCAGCATGGGCGCAGGCAACAAGCTTGACGGCAGCGGCTTCAAGGTCGCCGATATCTCGAAAACGAGCGTCTGCCCGCTGGCTAAGGTCATACGGCTGGAGCTGAAACGGCGCGGCATCAAGGGGGTCAAGGCGGTCTATTCCGAGGAGCTCCCCCGCAAGCCGATTGAGGGCATCTGCGACGAGCCCCCGCAGGGCAGCCGCCGCAGCACTCCGGGAAGTCTGGCGTTCGTGCCGTCTGCGGCGGGACTTGTCATCGCAGGCGAAGTGGTACGCGATATCGCATTACAAAATTGATACAAAATCACACTGCTCTGAATTGACGGGAGCAGTCTTATGTGTTAGAATATTCTACACAGTTATTGCCATATATCAGGAGGTTTTTAATATGGACAACAGACAGGTATACAATCCGTTTCTGCCGCTGAATGTGTGCATACCCGACGGCGAGCCCCATGTTTTCGGCGACAGGGTGTATCTTTTCGGCTCCCACGACAAGGAGGGCGGCGAGACCTTCTGTATGCTGGATTACGAGGTGTGGTCGGCGCCTGTGGACGACCTGAAGAACTGGCGCTGTGAGGGTATAACCTACCGTGCAGAGCAGGATCCCGACTACGGTGAGCGCCCATATATGTACGCTCCCGACGTGGTGCAGGGCAATGACGGCAGGTACTATCTCTACTACTGTATGTCCGGCGGCTACGGCAACGGCGGCTATCACGGTCCCATCAGCGTTGCAGTCTGCGACACTCCCGCGGGCAAGTACGAGTACTTAGGCTTTGTGCGCTACCCCGACGGCACTCCCATGAAGAAGTACGTCTGCTTCGACCCCGGCGTCATCAACGACAACGGTACTATCTATATATACTACGGCACCCGCTACGAGTTTGAGGAAGACTACCCCGACTTCGACCACAACGAACAGCTGATCGGGCAGGAGATGGCGATGTTCGGCAAGAGCCGCGAGGAGATACTCGGCACTCCCGAGAGCGTCATGGGTCCCTCGGTAGTCACCGTCGGCGACGATATGCTCACCATCACCAGCGAGCCTCGCCACATCATTCCTTACAAAGTGCGCGGCACCGATTTCGAGGCGCACCCCTTCTTTGAGGCGCCCTCCATGCGAAAGGTGAACGGCAAGTATTATTTCATCTACTCCTCCCGCCAGAACCACGAGCTATGCTACGCAGTCAGCGACAAGCCCGACCGCGGCTTTAAGTTCGGCGGCACCATAGTCTCCAACGGCGACGTGGGTTACAAGGGCAGACCCGAGTCGGAGCGTCTCAACATGACGGGCACCACCCACGGAAGCATCGAGCAGATAAACGGCAAGTGGTACGTCTTCTACCACCGCCTGACCCACAAGTCCGACTACAGCCGTCAGGCCTGTGCGGAGCCCATCGAGATAGCCGCCGACGGCAGCATCGCTCAGGTGCCGATCTCTTCCTGCGGACTCAACGGAGCGCCGCTGAGGGCTGAGGGTACATATCCCGCGGGCATCGCCTGCATCATCACCAACGGCGATATGCCCCACGGCTGCAACCGCATTTTCAGTGACCTCACCTTCCCCCACTGCGACAACGACGACACCGACCGCTACATCGGCGAGATCACCGACGGCACGCTGATAGGATACCGCTGGTTCGACTTCAAGGGCGGCGAGACGCTCGTATTAAAGCTCCGCGGCAAGGGCGGCAGCGTTGCTGTCACCGACGGCGAGGGCGCGGCTCTCGGCTCGGCGGAGTTTGCGGCAAGCGAGTCCTGGCAGACCGTCACCGTCCCGCTGAACGTTTCATCGGGCGCAAAGGAGCTCCGCCTGACCTTCAAGGGCGAGCTTTCCGACCTGCTGGAGATAAGCTTCGGCTGAACCGTCCGACCACTATAATAGTTACAGCCATCCTCGGCAACGGGGATGGCTGTTTTGGGTATGGGATATTATCTTTTCTTCTTTGCGCTGATGACTCCCGCTGCTATGAACAGCGCTGCCGCAAAGCCCAGCTGTACTCCTGTGCAGGTGATGTACAGGCTCATAGAGAAAGGCTTCTCCGAGAAGCCGCAGAGCATATCGTTGGCGCGGATGTACCAGTAGGCGGGGAGTGCATGGGCGGCTTTCAGGACGCCGCTGCCCAGATACTGCTGGGGCACGAACACTCCGCAGAGGAATGACATTCCCAGACTGATGACGTTGCTTATCATGCTGAGGACGTTGTCGCTGACGCTGAACTGCGATACCACCAGCGTGATGCCCGCCGCCATTATTATGTAGCAGAGGGAGTTGAGTATGCATAGCAGACCGTTTCGCGTGAACATCTCGCTGCCGTAGGCGGACGCTGCCAGCAGCATGAACGCCAGCCATATCCCGCCGATTATCGTGAAGGAACCGAGAGTCATCTGGACTGTCCTGCTTGCCGGCGGTACCGGCGAGCAGATGACCCTCTTGCGGAGGTCTTCCGCCTGAAGCCTCATGAGGCAGGGGGTCACGCCCATGATGGTGACGCAGATGAAGATGTAGGCGAGGTACTGTGTGAAGTAGCCAAACTTAGAGGTGCTGCCTCCGCTGGCCTCGGCTATCTTGACCTTGACGTGCTCGCGTGAGAGGGCGTTGGCTCTGATGCAGGCCTGAGGCGCGTCGTCGCCGGAGGATATCCTTACCGACACCAGCTTGAAATACTGCTCCAGCTGGCTGTCTAAGAATGTGGCGCCGTAGCTTCCCTGTGACTTGCAGGTGGTTATGAGCCCATCGAACTCGCCCGCATTCAGCTTTCCCTCGAAGCCCTCGTCTATTGTTATTGCGTAGTCGATGATGCCGTAGTAGAGGTTGTCCTGCAGAGTCTGCTCGCGGTCGTTGAGGCCGCCCACCAGCTTGTGGTTGTCGGAGATGAACTTTATGAGCGCACGGCTGGACTCGGTGTCGTCCATGTCGAACACCGCGACCCTGAGCTTTGTAGCCTCAAAGCCCGACTGCTTCTCCCCCGACGAGCCCATTATGAAGGCGATGACGGCGAATATCACGAAGTAGGCGATTATCGACGGCAGGCGGCAAAGGAATATTTTTATGAAAGCTTTATAAAGCGGCATATTTCTTCCTCCCCGTAATAAGCGCTCCCGCGGACATGAACACCATCGTCAGTCCCGTGAGTATAAGAATGTTGCTGATGAAACGTTCGTTGCTTCCGTAGATGTTGAGCACGTAGAAGCTGTCGGAAATGAGCGCCGCGGGGTTCAGATGGTTGAACCAGGGAGCTGTCATCTCGACTTTTGCGCGCATATTGCCTATCATGAGTCCGCTCATGAAGCAGAAGAACATCATGACGCCTACGACTATCGGTATGCTCATGTTCTCGCTGCGGCAGACTGCGCCCACAAAGTAGCCCACCGCCAGACCGTTGAGTGAGCCTGCGAGTATTATGAGCACCATCATCCCGATGGGCACTCCGAACTTCACGCCCAGAACGAATTTGAGATAGAGCATCGCCGCCGTGTTGCAGGTGAAGCTTATGGCTCCCTGCGCCGCGAGGCTTGCCGTCATGGAAGCGAACTTGCTGACGGGAGCGACGCATCTTCGCGCACCCAGCGCCGAGGTATTCGCCTGACTCCTCAGCACGCCCGTGACTCCGCCCAGCGCTCCGAAGAGACAGCTCATGGCGATGAGGTTGTAGAAGTACTGCACGTAAGGATCCTGATTTCCGTCGGAGCGCTCCTGCTTGATAAGCGGGTCGATCTCGCTCCGCATCATGTCGGATATCCTGAATATGTTCAGCGGGTTCTCTCTGATCTGCTGTGAGATCATCTCGCTGTTGACCTTGTACTGATCGAGGAAAAAGCGGATTATGGTAGGCTTGATGCCCTCGCTCTTGACGGTGAGGGATATCTCCTCGTCCTCGAAGATTATCCCCGAGACCTTGCCGTCCTCGAGAAGCTTTTCGGCTTTCTTTTTGTCCGTCTTTTTTATCTCGAAGAGCCCGTCCTCGCCTTCCGAGACGGATTCCAGCGTCTGCTCGAAATTGCGGTCTTCCGTGACGGTGACCAGCGCTACGGGTATCTTCTCAAACTGCTCCTCGGAGTAGAGGTTGCCGAAGGCTATGTAGAAAAATGTGCCGAGTATCGCGGGGAAGCCGAACAGCCAGAATATGACCGCCTTGCCCTTGAGCGCGACCTTCAGCTCATATTTTAAAATGTGAAGGAACATGGCACACCTCCGTCAGTCTCTGAGCGTCCTGCCCGTGATGTCGAGGAACACGTCGTTTAGGGTGGGCAGTTCCGAATAAACTCTGCCGAGGTGTACGTTTCTGTCGTTGAGGAGCCCCACCAGCCGCACGAGGTTGTGCTTGCCGCCGGAATAGCTGACGATGAGCCTGCCATCCTCCAGCTTGCTGTCGAGGACGTGTGGGAGCGCCTTTATCTCCTCCATCAGAGGCTCACCGAAGTCTCTTACTTCGGCGGTTATCGTCTCGGTGTGGTCGATGAGGGCGATGAGCTCTTCCTTGGTTCCCTTGGCGATGAGCTTGCCGTGGTCGATTATGGCTATGCGGCTGCATATCTGCTCCACCTCTTCCATATAATGAGTAGTGTAGATGATGGTGGCGCCCTCGCGGTTGAGCTGTTCTATGCCCTCTAAGATGTGGTTTCGGCTCTGGGGGTCAACGGCTACCGTCGGCTCGTCTAATATAATGAGCTTCGGCTTGTGCGCGATGCCGCAGGCGATGTTAAGACGTCTCAGCAGACCACCCGACAGCTTCTTGGGTCGGAACTTCACGTAGTCGCGAAGCCCCGCAAAGTCGATGGCTTCCTCCACGTACTGTTTGCGGGCAGCCTTGTCCTTTACGTACATACCGCAGAACATATCTATGTTCTCATACACGGTGAGCTCGTCCGCCACCGCCACGTTCTGCATGATAACGCCTATCCTGCTCTTGACCGAGTAATTGTCGGGAGTCATCTCCTCGCCGAACACGGTTATCTCGCCCTCGTTGAAGTCGAGAAGCGAGAGCAGACAGCTGATAGTGGTAGTCTTACCCGAGCCGTTGGGTCCCAGCAGACCGAACACCTCGCCCTCCTCTATGGTGAGCGAGAGCCCGTCGACTGCGGTCAGCTCCTTGTATCTCTTTACCAGATCCTTTATTTCTACGACTGATGGCATATTCTGGTTTCTCCTTTCGGCAAAAAATACGGGAGACCGAAGTCTCCCGATCGGTATTGATATTTTCAGATGTCGTCAACAGTGTAAACTACCGCGATATCCTTCTTGTTGCTCTTCTTGTCGTCGTCCTTGTCCTTGCCTTTTGCGCCGAATACGATAACGTCAACGATAACAACAACGAGTATCAGTGCGACGAGGATTATGGGAATGACCTTGTTGCCGCTGCCCTTGGAGATGTTCTCCTGCGGGATGTTGTTCATGGGATTCGCCATGTTGATCGGCTGCTGATAAGCTGCCTGAGGATTCGCGGGATTTATCGGCGGCTGTGTGAACTGCGGCTGCTGCGCGAACTGCTGGGGCTGCTGGGCGAACTGCTGCGGCTGCTGAGCGAACTGCTGAGGCTGGACGCTGCCCTGCATTGCCTGCTGATGCATAGCCTGCACCTGATTTGCCGCCGCCTGAGCCTGCTGAACAGCCTCGGACTGACTGGGATAAACGGGAGCGGCAGGTCTCGCGGGAGCGGGAGCCGCGTCCATGGAAAATGCAGGTGCAGGTGCGGGAGCAGGAGTCGGTGCAGGAGCGGGCTCCTCTATCTCGGGCATTACAGCTGCCTCAAAGCCGTCGAACTTCTCCGATGCCAGCTCCTTGCTGGAAGCAAAGGTGTCGGCGGTTATCTCGGGGACAACTACCTCGTCCATGGTGGCGGGAGTTACCTCAACGGGCTCTGCCTTGGGCTTTGCAACGGGAGCTTCCTTGCCGCATATCTCGCAGAACTTAGCGGTGGGCTTGAGAAGATTGCCGCACTGTGTGCAGTAGCGGCTCTGCTCTACTCTCTGTATCTGGACGGGAGTTCCGCAGACTGTGCAGAACTTTTCGCCGTCGCCTATCGGACTTCCGCAATTAGTACAAACCTTTGCCATATTAATTTCCTCACTTTATAATAATGTCTTGCGCCCCGCGAAACCGTCGGAAACGCTGTATATCAGTCCGCGGAGCTCTAAGAACCCGCGAACGAAAAACTGTCGATAACGCTGCCGTAGATGTACCAGCTGCCTTCATACCGCACCAGTACCATCTCTCTTGCGTCTGTAAGCACTTCCTTGCTGCTGTTGAGCCGTATCTCCACATTGGCGCGGCGCGCCTTTGTGAAGGTGAGCCGTGTGCCGTAAAGCTCTTCGGCTTTTTCCTGAAGCGATACGGTCTGTTCCTCTGTCAGCTCTGTGCTGTCGGTCATCTTGAACACCAGCCTGCCTGTGAAGTCGGTGCCTGCAAAGGCGTGCTCAAGGATATCCTTATTGTTGTCCTCGGAATTTATGTACCGTTCCTTCTCCTGAGGGAGCCAGCAGGAAAGGTAAGACTCGGTATCGCGGTAGTTCGCTGCAAGAGCCGCAGCCTCAAGCCGCTTCTCGAAGCCGAGCGAAGCCTTTTTGTCTCTTCCGCACCCGCAGGTCAGCAGCATGACCGCGGCTGCACAGCATATCAGCCTGTATCTTTTCATACCGACCAGCTTTCTGTCTAAAAAACCTGCTGCGCGTTTTCAGCGCTATATTATACATTAATAATAATACACCATTTCATGAGCTTTGTCAAGAGTTTTTTTGCCGCGGCAACGTAATACGACAGCGTTGATAAAATGTTACTTAAAATTAGATAAAATACACAAAATGCCGTTTGAAAATTCTGCACTTTTTTTTGGTGAAATCGTTACCAAACTATTGCTTAAAATGTGAATTCGTGATATAATATAAATATCATATTTGTCGTGGACGGCATTTTGCCCATTTTTTACAATGCAGGCACGCCCCGACAGAATACATAGGTGCGAAAGGAATGAAACTGAAATGCCAGCATTTGGTAAAAGACAGAAAGAGGAATCTATCAATGATAAGATGGTGAGACTGTTCAAGGAGGGCAAGTCCGTTAAGGAGATCTCCGATGAGCTTGATGTAAAGCCGGACGTTATCACCAACGTTATAAGAAGACGCTGCGGTGAGGACAGCATCCCCGAGACGGTGATCCGCTCCAAGAACGCTATGCCTCACGAGACAGAGCAGGCACCCCTTAAGGCAGAGGCTGCGGCTCCCGCAGAGCAGCCCGCTCCCGCAGAGGAGACCTCTACCGAGGGTATGAGCAAGCTTGAGAAGCTTATGCTCGAGAAGGAAAAGAAGAGACAGGAGACCGCAGAGGCTGAGGCAGCTGCAGAAACAGCCGAGGAGCCCTCAGAGCCCGAAGAGCCTACTATGGAAGAGGTCTCTATGGAAGGCATCTCGCTGGATTCGCTGGGTACTGCTGATCCTTCGATCCCCGAGCCTGTATATAATGAAGAAGTTGAGATCCCGCCCGAGCCCGAGATGGACGGCATTTCCGCAGAGGATATCCCCGAGATCTCCGCTGATACTCCCATCGAGGAGCATCCCATCAACGAGTTCGAGTCCGGTGAGGCTGTTGAAGAAGAGGTTTCTTTCGAGGATCAGGAAGGCATCTATGCCGACGAGCCTGTTCTTGATGCTGAACCTGCTGCTCCTGCATATGAAGAGACACATTCTGTTGAAGTGTCCGTAGGCGGAAGCGCATTCGACAAGATGAAGGCATTCGCTCTTGCTCAGGTAGAGGCTAACAACGCCAAGATCGCAGAGCTCGAGTCCAAGCTGGGTCTGGTCGAGGGCGACTACACTGCACAGCTCGAAGCAGCTGAGAAGGCAGTTGAGGAGGCCAAGGTCAAGTACGAAGAGGTGATCAGCCGCAGCGAAAAGCTGGACGAGGAGCGTTCCGAGGCTCAGAGCGAGCACAGAACCGCTATCGCCAGAGCTGAGGAGGAATACCGCCGCAAGCTGGCTGAGGTAGACGACGAATACAACAACGCTACCGCACACGCCAACAAGGTACTCGCCGAGAAGGAAGCCGAGATCAACAGACAGGCTGACACTGTGGACGCCGAGAAGGAGACCGCAAAGAACGATTTCCTCGACAATCAGTCTAAGGTCAACGAGATCAAGGACAAGATCGCAGGCGAGGTAGACGTAGTCAAGGAGCAGATCGCAAGCCTCAAGGAAGAGAACAAGGGCTTCGAGAGCTATATGCAGTAATTTTTCTTTGTCCGCGCGGTCGTTCGGCTGCGCCTCACTCACAAAGCTATACGTATATTTTAAGCCGCGGCAGTTAAGTCGCGGCTTTTCCTTTGTTTTGCCACCTCTGGCGTGGTCAGCAGTTGCCTGCATTTGAGGGTTTCACGGCGACTGCGCGTCTGAAGAAAAATGTTAATAATACTTTAAAACTCAGGAAAAAGGGTTGAAAATAAACTCGGAAAATAGTATAATGAATGTGTAGGGGCTTTTGTCCCGTATTTAAAAATTTATATCGGAGGGTTTTTAAGATGTTAGTTTCGGCTAAGGAAATGATGCAGAAGGCCGCAGCAGGTCATTATGCAGTAGGACAGTTCAATATCAATAACCTCGAGTGGACAAAGTCCATTCTTCAGACCGCAGAGGAGAACAAGTCTCCTGTAATTCTCGGCGTATCCGAGGGTGCGGGCAAGTATATGTGCGGTTTTGAGACCGTATCGGCTATGGTAAAGGCAATGGATAAGTCTCTCGGTATCACCGTGCCGGTAGCTCTTCATCTTGACCACGGTACTTATGACGGCTGCTACAAGTGCGTAAAGGCCGGCTTTACTTCCATCATGTTCGACGGTTCTTCTCTCGCATTCGATGACAACCTCGCTAAGACCACTGAGCTGGTTCACGTTGCTGAGCAGCTGGGTCTCTCCATTGAGGCTGAGGTAGGTTCCATCGGCGGCGAAGAGGACGGCGTTGTAGGTATGGGCGAGTGCGCTGATCCCGAGGAGTGCAAGACCATTGCTGGTCTCGGCGTTACCATGCTGGCTGCCGGTATCGGCAACATCCACGGCGTATATCCCGAGAACTGG
>CAMVIL010000005.1 GCA_947167535.1 uncultured Ruminococcus sp.
TATTCGGCGACGCTCCCACAGTGTACCCGCTCGAGAGGAAGGGTCACACCCTCGAATTCCTCCGCACGATACCTCTCCCCAGAGGAAGGACGAACACCTTGAACGCCGTATGGCGCGTGCGCTCGGTGCTCGCTTCGGCTATACACGAATACTTCCAGAGCCATCACTTCGTATACGTGAACACTCCCCTTATCACCGGCAGCGACTGCGAGGGCGCGGGCGAGATGTTCCAGGTAACGACCATCGGCTACAGCAATGAATTCAAGAGCGAAGAAGATTACTACGCGAACGACTTCTTCGGCAAGAGAGCCGGTCTTTCGGTATCCGGTCAGCTCGAGGGCGAGATGGCGGCTATGGCTATGGGCAAGATATACACCTTCGGTCCTTCCTTCCGCGCCGAGAATTCCAACACTCCCAAGCACCTTGCAGAGTTCTGGCACGTTGAGCCCGAGGTAGCATTCATGGAGCTGGACGACGTTATCGCTCTTGCTGAGGATATGCTCAAGTTCGTCATCGGCAAGCTGCTGGACACCTGCCCCGACGAGATCGCTTTCTTTGACGCTCACTTCGAGAAGGGTCTGAAGGCAAGACTCGAGGAGCTTATCTCCCACGAGTTCGGAAGAGTTACCTACACCGAAGCTATCGAGCTTCTGAAAAAGTCGGGCGAGGACTTCGTTTACCCCGTAGAGTGGGGCTGCGACCTGCAGACCGAGCACGAGAGATATCTCTCCGAGAAGGTCTTCAAGAAGGCTGTATTCGTCACCGACTACCCGAAGGAGATAAAGTCCTTCTACATGAAGCAGAACCCCGACGGCAAGACCGTTGCGGCAGTTGACCTGCTGGTGCCCGGCGTAGGCGAGATCATCGGCGGCAGCGAGAGAGAGTACGACCTCGATAAGCTGCTGGCAGCTATGAAGGAGAGAAACATGAACCTCGACCTTTACAGCGACTACATCGACCTGAGAAAGTTCGGAAGCGTGCCTCACGGCGGCTTCGGTCTCGGCTTCGAGAGACTCATCATGTACACCACCGGCATGGCAAACATCCGCGACGTTATCCTCTTCCCGAGAACCGTCGGCTCCATCAGATGATTTAGCTGCGGCACCGTCTGAACACACTATAAAAATAATACTTCCTGCAGGGAATAACGCTTCGGTTTTCCGAAGAAATTTCCGAAAAGCTCTTGACAGGGTCTGTTTTTTGTGGTATAATGTAAGCACAAGGAACAAAGGTGTTCTGATCCGTCAAGGGTCGGGACGCCTTTTATTGTTTTATCAGGGCTTTGCGCCCCAAGTATTTTGAAAGGAATGATCTCTATGTCAAGATCACTGCGTATCCCCGAGGGCTACAAGTCCTCATTAACTCTGAGAGAAACTCAGCACGCCATCAAGTACATCAAGGATGTTTTCCAGCAGGCGCTGTCATTCTCGCTGACTCTCGACCGCGTTTCGGCGCCCCTTATCGTAAGACAGGGCAGCGGTATCAACGACGATCTGAACGGAGTTGAGAGAAAGGTCGATTTCGACATCAAGGAGATCGACGGCAAGGCTGAGGTCGTGCAGTCGCTGGCCAAGTGGAAGAGAATGGCTCTCTACCGCTACGGCTACAACATCGGCGAGGGCATCTACACCGATATGAACGCCATCCGCCGCGACGACGACACCGACAACACCCACTCCATCTTCGTAGACCAGTGGGACTGGGAGAAGGTCATCTCCCGCGACCAGCGCACCGAAGAATTCCTCAAGGAGACCGTAAAGAACGTAGTCAAGGCTGTAGCTTTCACCAAGAGAAAGGTGAGCCTGCGTTATCCTCAGCTGGCGGCGCCCATCTGCGACGAGCCTTTCTTCATCACCACTCAGGAGCTTGAAGATATGTACCCCGACAAGACGGGTCACGAGCGCGAGCGTCTTATCACCAAGGAGCACAAGACCGTCTTCCTTATGAGCATCGGCGGAAAGCTGAAGAGCGGCAAGAAGCACGACGGCAGAGCTCCCGACTACGACGACTGGGCGCTCAACGGCGACATTCTCTTCTGGGACGAGACCCTTGACGATTCGCTGGAGATATCCTCTATGGGTATCAGAGTAGATTCCGAGTCGCTGGCAAGACAGCTGGCAGAGTGCGGCGCAGAGGACAGGATGCAGTACAAATATCACCAGATGATAGCCGACGGCACCCTCCCGCTGACCATCGGCGGCGGCATCGGTCAGTCGAGACTGTGTATGCTGCTGCTCGAAAAGGCTCACATCGGCGAGGTACAGTCTTCCGTATGGTCGGAGGAAATGATCTCGAAGTGCGCAGAGAACAACATCGTTCTTCTGTGATACAGGCAGTTAACATATAATATTTCAAGGGCAGAGGCTCCGCAGGGGGGCTTCTGCTTTTTTTGGTTTGTGCAGTCAGGCTGCCGAATTTTGTACTTTTTCGCGCAAAAGACTTGACAGTCGTACATTAATTATGTTATAATTAAACAAATATTTACATTCATCTTTCGGCTGCGACTTCATACAGGGCTTTTGCAGATACGGGAATAAGGAGGCTTTACAATGGACTTTAAGACATGGATAGAAAACGTTGAGGGAATGGCGAGCGTTTACGCTTTTGACGTGCTTCCCGACGGCAGCTTCAGCGAGATACGCCTTATGGCTTACAACAGCCAGAACGGATTTATGATGCACCTTCCCCCCGAAGCGCCGAAATTTTACCCCGGTATACCTTACAGCGCATATTTCACCGACATCAACTTCGAGAGCTTTGTATACAGAGCCGCCAGCAGGCACGAGCCGCTCTATTCCTACGTCAACGCCCGCGGAGGCTGGATAAAGGGATTCTACCTGCCTATAACAGAGGCGGGCACGGTCTCGGCAGATGTGGTGACGCAGTACGACAAGAGCAAGCCGTATACCCTCTACTGCCTGTATACCGTCAGCTATTCGCAGGAAGTGGACTCCGATTCTATGAACCAGCGCTCCAACGATGTGTCCAACGCTGTCATGAACATAAGCATAAGACTGCACGAAACTCAGGATTTCTACCAGTCGATGGCGATGACGTCAAGCGAGATACGCGAGCTCTGCGGCGCCGAGAAATGCTCCATATATACCGTTGACAAGAAAACAAAGAACTGCTGCTTCATTAACAATGAAGGCGTCCGGAAGGAGCTTATAGAAAGCTTCTCCGTCGAGATGAAGCGCACGCCCTACGAGATCGCCCTTAAATGGGTGGAGGATCTTGCGATGAGCGACTGCCTGCTGCTTGATGACCTCAAGGTCGTGGAGGAGCGTGATCCGCTGTGGTACAATTCCCTGTGTACGCACGGGATAAAGAACATCATACTCTACGCCATACGCTTCAATCAGACGCTGGTGGGATTTATCTGGGCGGCAAACTACGACACAGAGAAGAAAATGCTGATAAAGGAAACTCTCGAGCTGACCACGTTTATGATAGCCGCCGTCATCGCGAACTTCCAGCTCGTGTCTCAGCTTGAGGAAAAGAGCACGATAGACGCGCTGACACAGGTCAACAACCGCAACTACATGAACGAGCGGGTGGAGAAATATGTCTCGGGCGAGGCAAAGCTTCCCGAGATCATGGGTATCGTCTTTGCCGATCTGAACGGACTCAAGACGGTGAACGACGACTTCGGTCACGACGCCGGCGACAAGCTGCTCAACAGAGCCGCGGCGCTTCTGAAGATAGCCTTCGGGGATTACGAGATCTACCGTGCAGGCGGCGACGAGTTCGTCATATTCTGTCCCGGCATCACCGAAGAAGATCTCGCGCAGCAGGTATCTCAGCTGCGGGCTCTTTCGGACAACACCTCTGACGTAAGCTTTGCTGTCGGTACTGCTTACCGCACAGGTGAGTATGACATCTGCCGCGCGATGCAGTCTGCGGACGAGCAGATGTACAAGGACAAGGAAGAGTTCTACCGCGATCATCCCGAAAAGGACAGGCGCAGACGAAGCAGAGGCTGAACCTCACAACGATAGGTCCCGGTGTATCTGACAAAGGTGCGCCGGGATTTTTGTATTGTGTAGATAATACAAATTTTACGAACAACTGAAAATTTGTACGTTCGCTGTCAAACAAATTGACAAACACGCAAAATATTCGGACATTACGCACTTTTTTGGTGTCTTTTTTGTAAACGATTTCTGGAATTTTATATTCCGTCCACCAAATAATGATTTTGTGGGTTGAGGTACTGTCTGCATTGTGATATAATGACCTCAAATAGTAAGATGTGTTAACAAAAACTGTTTAAATTTATAAGGAGGGGCACCATATGCATCTAAGAAAAACACTCAAACGCTTGTTTGCAGGCGCAGTCAGCAGTGCTATGCTGCTTTCTATGGCTCCGGCAATGTCCGCCAGCGCAGCCAGTGTCTGCACCATCAACACCGGCAAAACTTACCAGTACATACGAGGTTTCGGCGGTATCGATCTTCCCGAATGGCAGGGCTATTCTCTGTCGGACGCTGAGCTGGCAAGAGCCTTCGGAAACGGCGACGGTCAGCTGGGACTCACTGTACTGCGTGTTTACGTAAACCCTAACAGCAGCGCATGGGGCAATTGTCTGAAAACCGCACAGTACGCTTCCAAGAACGGCGCTACTGTCTTCGCGACACCGTGGGAGCCGCCCTCTAATTTGTGCGAGTCCGGCGGAAGCAACGGTAAGCTTCACCTGAAATCTTCAAATTACGGCGCATACGCCAAGCACCTGAACGATTTCGGTAATTACATGAAGAACAACGGCGTAAATCTGTACTCGATCTCCGTTCAGAACGAGCCTGACTACGCTAAGGAGTGGACATACTGGTCTCCCGAAGAGACTACCACCTTCCTCGCTAACTACGGCGATCAGATCACCAGCACAAGAGTTATGTCGCCTGAGACCTTCCAGTACGGCGCATGGTCCACTGCCGGCAGAAACTATTACAACAACATTCTGAACAACTCGAAGGCTCTCGCAAACACCGATGTTTTCGGAACCCACTTCTACGGCACTCCCAGAAACAAAATGGACTTCCCCGCTCTCGAGAACTCCGGCAAGGAGATCTGGATGACCGAGGTCTACGTGCCGAACTCCAACGCTAACTCCGCTAACAACTGGCCTGAGGCTCTCGACGTTGCCGAGAATATCCACAACGGTCTCGTTGTAGGCAACATGAGCGTTTACACCTGGTGGTACATCAAGAGAAGCTACAGCCTCCTCGAGCAGAGCGGCTCCAACGGCGCTATCACCAAGCGCGGCTACATGATGGCTCAGTACTCCAAGTACGTTCGTCCCGGCGATTTCCGCATCGACTGCACCGAGTCCCCCGACAGCAACCTGCTCATCTCCGCTTACAAGCACAGCGATACTCAGATCGAAGTAGTTGCAGTAAACAAGGGTACCAGCGACATTTCGCAGCAGTTCTCCGTTGGCAACAGAACCATCACCAACGTTGACAGATACCGCACAACTTCCAGCGAGAACCTCGCAAAGACCGCCAGTCTTGATCACGACACCTCTTCCTACTGGGCAAATCTCCCCGCTAAGAGCGTTTCTACTTTCGTTATCAAGCTCACAAGCGACGGCAGCTCAATGCCTCAGAACCCCGATCCCGGCAACACCGATCCCATCAATCCCGACTCTAACGGCTACTACTATCACGACACCTTCGAGAACGGCACCGACGATTGGGAAGCAAGAGGCGGCACAGAGCTCGTTATGAGCGGCAGACATCCCTACAAGGGCACAAACGCACTTCTCGTTCAGAACCGCGAAAAGGCTTGGCAGGGCGTTCAGAAGGTCCTCGACACCAACACCTTCAAGGCAGGACAGAAGTACAGCTTCAGCGTGGCCGTTGACTATGAGGACGGTCAGGACGAGCAGGCATTCTACCTCTCGCTGCAGTACACCGACTCTTCGGGCGAGACAAAGTACGCTCACATCGCAGACGGCAAGACCTATCCCGGTCAGTATCTGCACCTTGCTAACACAAGCTACCAGATCCCCAGCGGCGCTACCAATCCTATCCTCTACGTAGAGACTCCCGAGGGAACTGACAACTTCTACATTGACGAAGCCATCGTTGCTAAGGATGGCACCAAGATCGACGGTCCTTCTACTCCTACTCCTCCCACTCCCGAAGTAAAGACCACCACTGTATTCTACAGCCCCGCTGACAACGCTGTTAACCTTTCCTGGAACGCAGTAAGCGGCGCAGATGCATATGCTGTATACGTAAGAGAATACGGCAACTGGACAAAGAAGACCGAGACCACAAGCACTTCCTACACTCTCGGCGGTCTGACCGCAGGCACCAGCTACGAGGTCGCTGTTGACGTTAAGTACAACGGAACATGGGGCAACGACTACTCCAACGCCATCACCGTTACACCTAACAAGGCACAGACAAGCAGCGGAACTGCTCCCGCAATAACCGCTATCGACTACAACAGCCAGTATCACCAGATCAGATTCACATGGGCACCTGTAAGCGGCGCTCAGAACTACGGCATCGCGGTATATCTGGCAGGCAAGTGGAGAATTCAGACTCAGTCCATCGCTGCTAACGTTACGACCTTCACCACCCCGAAGAACCTCACTCCCGGCAAGAGCTATCAGGTAGCTATCGCCGCTAAGGTGAACGGCACATGGGGCGTGGCTGAGGCTATCAAGAACGCTGTTACCGTTACTGTTCAGTAATCAGCTTTCACGATTAATGCTTTCAACTGGTTTTTCCAACCCCTGAAAAACACCCTCTCAGCATTCAATGCGAGAGGGTGTTTTATCTTTTATCGTCTTAGAAGCATCCGGTACTGCAGAGCAGGCAGTCCCGCTGTGGCGGCGAACTGCCGCTGGAAATACTTGTGGTCGAAATACCCGCATTTTTCGGATATCTCGGCAAGTTCAAGGTCGGTGGTGGCGAGGTAGTATTTCGCCCGCGTTATGCGTGCGGCGATGCAGTCCTGATGGAAGGTGACGCCAAAGCACTTTTTGTACCTGACGCGGTACTTCTCGAGATCCTCTTCGGGGAGAAGCTCCCTGTCCTTTGTGAATGTGATCTCGGGTGAGGCATATATGCGGTCGCGGAACTTCGCAAGCTCGGGATAGCGCGACGACAGACGGTTCTTTTTCAGCTGGCGGAACTCCGTATCTATCATTTCCTCGCACTGCGACAGAAGGGACGAATAGGAAGAATTCCCGCAGGGAATGCCGACGCAGTCAAAGGAATCCCTGCCTACGCGGTCTATATAGTTGTTCTCACAGAGCAGCATCACCGACAGCAGGTCGGAGAGCTGTTCCGCCGAAGCACGGCTCCGCACAAAGCATACGAAGGTGTCGTCGGAAATGTGTCCCGCGATGGCTGTGTCCCCGCAGAAACGCCGCACCGCTCTCGAAGCGGTCAGGAGCACTTCGATCTTTCGGGATACTACCTCTTCTCTCAGCGAGCGCGAGAACAGAAACAGCTTCAGCATCACGCAGTAAAGCGGCGGGTCCTCCTGCCATTCTCTCGTAGCATACTCGCGCTTGAGACCTCTGGAATTGAAGAATCCCGTCAGCGAATCGCTGTATTCGGAGATGCCCTCGAAGCTCAGCAGATAGTGGAAATCGTTTTTCAGGCGCATGAATTCAAGCCCTATCGAAACTGATTTCAGCCAGTGCCGGAACAGATCGTCGTAGCAGTCGGGAGAATTGTAGAGCACTGCCATATCTCCGAACATATCGGTGCCGGAAAACACGGGAGTGAAATAACAGACGACGGCATCCTCTTCACGGTCGAAGAGTCCCTGCAGGTCAAAGCGGTTGTTCTCAAACACCGAATTATCTCTCCAGGGCACAACGCAGCGGCTCTGCATATGCGTCTCGGAGCCCGCATCGGGCTCATACCATTCCTCAAACAGCCGCAGATACATTGAACTCTTGTTCCTTATCATCCACTGATACTCACAGATATTGTCTATTACCTCTTTCATGTCGCGGCAGAGGGTCATATTGTGATCCATCGTGCTGAACAGGTTGAGGTCGTAATCGTTCAGCCTTTCTGCCGCAAAGCGCTGCTCTGCCAGCGAGTAGCCGATATTAGTCGGGCAGCTGCAGCTCGCGCCGAACACCATATCTCCCCTCTTGGGAATGAATTCGGGGACCAGCTCACCGGTAAGGCGGCAGCGGAGCTGCCTTGCGGCGGAAGCGCCCAGCGCCTCGCGGTCTCTCCTGAGACAGGTGAGGGACGGCGAGAAATACATCCGGCGGTAGGAATACTCATAGGCGATGCCCGTCACCTGCTCGGGGACTTTAATGCCCGCTTCCGAAAAACGCCCCAGCAGACCGTAGGCCATATTGTCGTTGCCGCAGATCAGCGCCTGCGGGAAAGGTCTTTTGCCCTTAATAATGCTGTCGGCGAGTGCCTCGCCCGACGTCATCCAGAAGTCTCCGAAGACTACCTTTTCGGGCTTGAAGTCGATGCCGTGCTTCAGAAGCGAACGCCTGTACCCCTGCACCCTGAGATGCGAGGTTTCAAACTCCTCGGGGCCTGTCAGCATTACTATATCGGTAAAGCCGTGGACATCTATGAGATGATCGGTCAGCGACTCCAGCTCGCCCACTTCGTCGGTATCGAACCTCGGGAATGTGAGCTCGGAGAATTCCTCCAGCTGGGAGCCGACGTTCACGATCGGCACCTTGACTTTTTTCAGCAGCGAAGCGATGGACGAACGCGCACCTACATCTACAAAGGATTCGCAGAAGACGATAACGCCTTTGATATCCCCCGAGTACACCAGCTCGTAGATGCGCCGCTCGCACTCAAGATCGGCGTGCTCGTTTACGGCATTATAGAGTCCCGACAGAACAACGGTAGAATAGCCGTTCTTCTGATTTTCGGTAATAATGCCCTTCAGCAGCTCCTGTTCGGCAAAGCTGCTGGCAATACCCGCTAACACAGCGATCAAAGGTCTGCTCATACGTTCATGTCCTCCCTGAAGTACACAGTACACGGCATGTACCATGCTATTCCTTTTTTGTGCGGCTCGGGGCTGCAAGTGCTATTTTATCCACCCGCCGCTCACAATTACATTAATTATAGCATTTTTGGCCGCAGTTGTCAAATCATCCGGAATGAAGCGGCGGCTGAATGTGAAAATCCAGCCGCCGTTAGGTTTTTATAGGTGCAAAGCCCGCTCGTCAGACTTTGTTCAGGAATCTCAGGTTCTTTTCAATAAGCTCGCAGCGCTGCTTTACGCAGTCGACGCTTCTCAGCGGGTCGGCAGGGGTGTTGAAGGTGAAGTCTATCAGCCTGTCGATGGTGGTGGAAGCTACGTGCAGGCGGGTGTCGGAGGAGGCGTAGTAGATGTATACCTCGTTGTTCTCATTGACCACTGCGCCGTTAGTGAAGACGACATTAGACACATCGCCGACGCGCTCGACTCCGTAAGGACCCATGAACATTCCCGACGGCTCGGCTATCAGCTTTGTGGGGTCGTCGAGAGCTGTGGCGAAAACATAGAGGACGTATCTCAGTCCAGCCGCAGTGTTTCTGACGCCGTGAGCTATATGTATCCAGCCGCGCTCGGTCTTGATGGGCACGGCTCCCGCGCCGTTCTTGACCTCGGTGATGGTGTGGTAGCGGCGGGGGGAGATGACTTTTTCTTCGGTGCAGATAACAGGGTTCGTGATGTCCTCAACAAGTCCGATGCAGACTCCGCCGCCTGAGCCGGTGCTGATGAAATCGTCCTGCGGGCGGGTGTAGAAGGCGTACTTGCCGTCCACGAATTCGGGGTGGAGCACCACGTTTCTCTGCTGGGGAGACTTGGATACAAGGTTCGGCAGACGCTCCCAGTTCTCTAAGTCTTTGGTGCGGACTATACCCGCCTGCGCGGTGGCGGCGGAGAGGTCAGCCGAGCTGTTGTCGCGGCTCTCGGAACAGAAGACGCCGTATATCCAGCCGTCCTCGTGCCGGGTCAGGCGCATATCGTAGACGTTGGTCTCTTCGGGGCAGGTGTCGGGAAGGCGCACGGGGTAGTCGCGGAACCTGAAGCCGTCTACGGGGCTGTCGCTCTCGGCTACGGCAAAGAAGGACTTTCTGTCATTGCCCTCGACTCTTGCTACGAGGTAATACTTCCCGTCCATATACAGCGCACCGCTGTTGAACACGGCGTTGATGCCGAGCCGCTCCATGAAGTAAGGGTTGGTCTCGGGGTCCATGTCATACCGCCAGAAAAGGGGCGTGTGGTCGGCAGTGAGTACGGGGTGCTCATACCTGCGATAGATACCGTTGCCGCCTTCGACCGGGCGGTTTTTTCTTGTGATGAGCTGTTCATAGCGCTGTGTCTCGGCTGTAAAGCGTTCGCTGAATTCTTTGTTCATGATGATGTCCTTTCCGCGGTCTGTGAGATATATGATAACATCTGAAACTGCCCCGCAAGGGGCAGCGGGCACTGACCGCAAATGCCCGATGTTTATTCTTGTACATACTGTTTTTCTGAACGGTCCTGCAAGTCTATTCTATCATTATTCCGCCCCGAAGTCAATAAGATTTAGTCCCCCGATGGCGGCTTTCGCAAATATTTGGTGGAATGAATAAATCCCCGAAAAAGTAATCGATTAGCATTGTAATTATCACGATTCGGCAGCGTCCGATGCCACCTGAGCGGTGCGTACAGCTTACCCGAAAAGCAAGAAAAACTGCGGCGGCATATGCATTTTTTGGCAATATGCCAAAGTTAGTCAAATCATTTGACATATTCTTTAAAATTTGGTATACTCATGCTACAATTTATTAAGGAAGACTTTCCCATGAAAAAGAAGATCATAGCAGGACTGCTTTCGGTCTCGATGCTGTTTGGCGCAGCCGAGGTCATTCCGAACGACATTCTGTTTAAGCTCGGCACCGATATCACAGCCAGCGCTGCTACTTCGGGCGACGGCACTACAAGGCCGTCTCCGACGGGACCGTCGAGATCACAGGCTACAAGGGCTCTTCCACAAGCATCACTATCCCCGACAAGCTGGACGGCAAGAGCGTTTCTGCTATCGGCGATCAGGCTTTCTACAAGAGCAAGATCAAAACAGTCATCATGCCCAACAGTCTCAAGACCATCGGCAAGACAAAGTATACAGGCAAGTGGAGCGCCGTGTCCTCCATCAAGTGCAAATAATAACAAATATCTTACAGCAGTCTGTGCAAACGCGCAGGCTGCTTTTTTGCTGCCCGAAATAATGAGAGAAAAAGAATTCATAGCAGATTGATATGAATTTTCCAAAATACCATGTCAGCTTTGTGGATTTTCACGAATTTATACAATTCCTATTGACAAGGTAGGTTTTATGCGGTATAATAATTCATATCAATGTTATAGGAATAAGCGGCAAAGGACTGCTGTTCCTTAAAATGAAAGGAAAATCATTATGTCGGAATTACTTAAAATAGAAGGTTTATCGGCGGCGGCTGAAGATGTCGAACTGCTTCACGGAGTATCCCTCACCGTAGGCGAAGGCGAGACTCACGTTGTTATGGGACACAACGGCGCGGGCAAATCAACGCTGGGATCTGTCATCATGGGCAGTCCCGAATACAAGGTCACGGACGGAAAGATCATCTTTGGCGGCGAGGACATCACTTCCCTCTCTGCGGACAAGCGTGCGAGGCTCGGGCTGTTCATCTCCTTCCAGAACCCCATCGAGATCCCCGGAATCACCGTGGCGGAGTTCCTCAGAAACGCGCTGGAGCAGGTTACAGGCAAGCGCATCAAGCTCTGGGATTTCAAGAAAAAGCTGTACGCCGCAATGGAGCTTCTCGAGATGGACAAGTCCTATGCAGACCGCGATCTGAACGTCGGATTCTCGGGCGGCGAGAAGAAAAAGGCTGAGATATTACAGCTGCTTATCCTCGCGCCGAAGCTGGCGATACTCGACGAGACCGACTCGGGTCTTGACGTCGACGCAGTAAAGACAGTCTCAAAGGGCATCGAGGAGTACAAGCGCAGCACAGGCGGTGCGCTCATCGTCATCACACACAACACAAGGATACTCGAGGCGCTGACCGTCGACAAGACGCACATCCTCTCGTCGGGCAGGATCGCCGCAGAGGGCGGCGCGGAGCTCGTAAACGAGGTCATCGAAAACGGCTTTGAACAATTCGCAGGCAGGGAGTGATCGTATGGAAAAGAAAACACAGGTCATAGAAGTCGACCGCTCGCGCTACGATTTGCGCTAAGAGGAAAACGAGGGGGAGTTTTTTGAGAGCGGTATCACTCCCGACATAATCGGCGCCATCTCGGACGAGAAAAACGATCCCGACTGGATGAGAGAGTTCCGACTGAAGTCGCTGGAGGTCTACAACCGCACACCGATGGTGGACTGGGGTCCCGATATTTCGGGGCTGGACGTTGACAGGATCGTCACCTACATCCGTCAGAAAAACCGCATGAACACCGACTGGAACGACGTTCCCGACGACATAAAGGAAACCTTTGAAAAGCTTGGTATCCCGCAGGCTGAGCGTGAATCGCTGGCAGGCGTGGGCGCACAGTACGACAGCGAGCTGGTATACCACAACGTCCGCGAGGAAGTTGCACAGTCGGGCGTGGTCTACACCGACCTTGAAAGCGCCATGCACGACCCCAAGTACGCCGAGATCATCAAGTCGCATTTCATGAAACTGGTGCCGCCTACCGATCACAAGTTTGCAGCGCTGCACGGAGCAGTATGGTCGGGCGGATCGTTTGTATATGTACCAAAAAATGTACACTTGGATATCCCGCTGCAAAGCTACTTCCGCCTCAATGCAAAGGGTGCGGGACAGTTTGAGCACACGCTGATAATCCTCGAGGAGGGTGCGTATCTGCACTTCATCGAGGGCTGTTCGGCGCCGAAGTATTACGAAGCGTCGCTGCACGCGGGCTGCGTTGAGCTGTACGTCGGCAAGGGCGCGAAACTGCGCTACTCCACCATCGAAAACTGGTCGAAGAATATGTACAATCTCAACACAAAGCGCGCACTGGTAGAGGAAGACGGCACGATAGAATGGGTGTCCGGCAGTTCGCACGTTTCCTATCTCTATCCTATGAGTATATTAAACGGCAGAAATGCACGAGCAGAGTTCACGGGTATAACATTCGCAGGCGAGGGTCAGAACCTCGACACGGGTGCAAAGATCATACACAACGCTCCCGACACGTCATCCTACATGACCACAAAATCCATTTCCAAGAGCGGCGGAGTCAGCACTTTCAGAAGTGCGGTAGTCGTGAAGGAGAACGCTCACGGCAGCAAGAGCTCGGTCAACTGCGAGTCTCTGATGCTGGACAGGATATCTCGTTCAGATACGATACCCGTAATGGACATCCGCACAAAACACTGCGATATCGGGCACGAGGCGAAGATCGGCCGCATCAGCGACGAGACGATCTTCTATCTGATGTCACGCGGACTCAGCGAGGAGCAGGCGCGTGCGATGATCGTCCGCGGCTTTGCAGACAATGTCTCGAAGGAGCTGCCGCTTGAGTACGCAGTCGAAATGAACAACCTCATCGGGCTTGAAATGAAAGGGAACATCGGGTGAAAAATATGAGTACAAATAAACTTAACACGCTCCCCGTGCCGACCTTTCGGTGGCTCGGAGTAAATTTCGCAGAGTGTGATATATCAGGATATGAAACCAAAGAAACAGAGATATACGCAGCCGAAGGAGAGGAAAAGACCGAGATCCTGTTTATCGAAGGCGAGGGTGTCACTAATGTGAACATCAACGTCGAGAACGGCTCATCGGTCAAGCTGGTGCAGGTCTTTGATGTTGAGGGCACTGCGGTGTCCGACGTCACGGCGAAGGTCGGCGAGAACGCGGACTTTGAGCTTGTGCAGCTTTATCTCGGCGGCGACATCGTCAGCGAGATCACCACCGATCTGGACGGCAGGAAAGCGCGTTTCGGCGCAGATATCGGGTATCTGCTGGACAACAGCGACAGGCTCGACATCAACCTGACTGCCAACCATCACGGCAGAAAGACCGTTTCGGAGATCAACGCCAAGGGCGTGCTGAACGGTGAATCGTCGAAGGTCTTCAAGGGGACCATCGACTTCAAAAACGGCGCGGTGGCGTCGGTGGGAAGTGAGAAAGAAGAAGTGCTGCTGATGAGCGAGACCGCCGTCAACAAGACGGTGCCGCTGATCCTCTGCGCAGAAGAGGACGTCGAGGGCAGCCACGGCGCTTCGGTGGGACGTCTGGACGAACGTCAGGTGTTCTATATGCAGTCGCGCGGCATCTGCGAGGAGAAGATATACGACCTCGCGGCGCAGGCAAAGCTGAGACAGATACTCGACAAGATCGACGACGAGCAGACTGTCAAGCGCATAAAAACAAAGTTGG
This sequence comes from uncultured Ruminococcus sp., assembly GCA_947167535.1. Classification (GTDB taxonomy): domain Bacteria; phylum Bacillota; class Clostridia; order Oscillospirales; family Ruminococcaceae; genus YE71. The sequence continues at coordinate 14,364 of CAMVIL010000005.1, forward strand.
GACGAGGTGAGGAAGATGAATGAAAACCTGCTTTCAAAGACGAATTTCCCCGTCTTTGAAGTGTACAATAATTTGGTCTATTTAGATAATTCGGCAACTCAGCAGAAGCCGAAGCAGGTGCTTGACCGAGCTGAAAAATACTACCGCGAGGAGAACGCGAATCCCCTTCGCGGGCTGTACGACCTCAGCGTGAAAGCTACCGACGCTTACGAGAACGCGAGGGTGACGGTGCAGAAGTTCATCGGCGCGAAAAGCAACCGTGAGATCGTCTTCACGCGCAACGCTACCGAGAGCCTGAATCTTGTAGCGTACAGCTGGGGTCGCGCGAATATAGGCGAGGGCGACGAGATCCTCGTTGCTATCTCCGAGCACCATTCCGATCTGCTGCCCTGGCAGCTGCTTGCCAAGGAAAAGGGTGCTGCGCTGAAGTATCTCGACTGCGACATCAGCGGCGAGTACACCGTTGACGCTTTGAAGAATGCGCTCACTCCGCAGACAAAAGTGTTCGCCATCGCGCAGATCTCCAACGTGTTCGGGCGGGTCAATCCGATCAAGGAATTCGCTGAGATCTGCCATGCAAACGGCACAGTCATCGTCTGCGACGGAGCTCAGAGCGTGCCGCACATTCCTGTCGATGTGCAGCAGCTGGGCGTGGATTTCCTGAGCTTTTCGGGACACAAAATGCTCGCTCCCATGGGCATCGGCGTGCTGTACGGACGCGAGGAACTGCTCGATAAAATGCCTCCCTTCCTGTCGGGCGGCGAGATGATAGAATACGTCACCCGCGAGGGTGCGACCTACGCGGAGCTGCCTCACAAGTTCGAGGCGGGAACGGTAAACGTAGGCGGAGCGGTCGGTCTTGCGGCGGCTATTGACTACATCAACGAGCTGGGCTTCGAGCTTATCGAAAAGCGCGAGAACGAACTCACCGAGCTTGCTTTCGGCGAGATGAAGAAGATCCCCCACGTAAATATCATCGGCGCCGACAACGCTGCCGACCACCACGGGATACTCACCTTCACGATAGACGGCGTTCATCCCCACGATATCGCGGCGGTCTTTGACAGCGAGAACATCGCGATCCGCGCGGGTCACCACTGCGCACAGCCTCTGCATCAGCATCTGAGCGTGCAGTCTACTGCGAGAATGAGTCTGGCATTTTACAACGACGAGCAGGATATACGGCGTTTCATAGAGACACTGAAAACAGTCAGGAGGAGGATGGGATATGACGACTAACATCTACAACGAGGTGCTGCTCGACCACAATCTTCACCCGCTGCACCTGCACGAGCTGCCCTGTGCTACTTGTTCAAACGAAGGACTGAACCCAACCTGCGGCGATTCACTTACGCTGCATCTGAACATCGAAAATGGCGTGATCACCGACGGCTCATTTACAGGCGTCGGCTGCGCCATTTCACAGGCTTCGACGGACATTATGCTCGACCTTATAATCGGGCGGACGCCGCAGGAAGCGAAGCATCTGGGACATCTGTTCGGAAAGATGATCGGCGGCGAGATCACAGACGACGAGCTCGAGGAGCTTGAGGAAGCGGGCGCTTTGCAGAACATCTCAAAAATGCCCGCGAGGGTAAAATGTGCCACACTCGGCTGGAAGACCCTCGAGAAGCTGCTTGACGAAAATACCTGAAAGGAGTGCATGATGAAAGTCTCAACAAGAGTAGAATACGGTCTGCTGGCGCTGACCGACATAGCCATACATTCCGAAAAAGGCGGAACTGTCTCTTCGGCGGAGATCGCCGAGCGGCAGGGCATATCTCAGAAGTATCTCGAGCAGATAATGCTCGGACTCAGACAGGGCGGATTTGTCAAAGGCATGAAGGGCTCCCGCGGCGGATACCAGCTGGCGCGTTCTGCCGAGAAGATATATCTCTCGGAGATACTCAACGCCCTGGATAACAGCATCTTAGCCGACAACTTGAGCTCTGACGACGAGCAGTCCAACGAGCTCCGCGAGACGCTGAACAGCTGTCTGTGGGACAAGATGGGCGGCTATATGCGCCGCTTCACCGAGCAGATGTCGCTTGCCGACCTCATCAGGGAGTGCAAGAACGACGGCGAGAACAGGAAAAACTATATGTATTACATTTAAAAAACCTGCTGCTTCGGATCACAGAGAATACAAAAAAGGATAGAGCCTGATACTGATCGGCTCTATCCTTTTTCTATGTCGTCCGTCCGGCGGACTTATTATCTGTAATCTGTTATCTGCATCAGACCAGCTTGTCGGCGATGAACTTCTTGAGTACTGCATCGATCATACCGCTGACCTCGAATACGCGGACGTTGCGTGAGATCAGGTAAGAGGCTGCTCCCTCGCCTATCTTCTGCACGAGGAGAGCGTCGCAGTCTGAGAGCAGCTCTATTATCTTGTCGAAGCGGGTGGTGTCGTGACCCAGACTGTGCTGGCAGGCTGCCACCGCATCGCGAACTTCAAGAAAGGTGTAGTCGGTCTCACCCAGTTCGTAGACGCGAAAGAAATTCGCATGACCAAAATGTTCGTTGACAGTGAAGCCGTCCGATGTTGCTACTGCTATCTTTGCCATAATATCAATCCTTTCAAAAAATCTCCCGCCGTGTGACGGGAGATCTTTGCTTTATTTATATGTTGCCAGAGCGGTGTTGTAGATGTCCTCGATGACTCTCAGACCACCTGTGTAGCCGACGTAATTTGTCGTCAGGACTATGCGGTAGGGAGTCGGGCAGGCTATCGAGAGGAAGTCTGCGTCTATCTCAGCCGCAAGCTCCTTGTCCCAGCCGCTGCCGAGGATAAGCCCTCTCCCCTTGTGGTCGAGACCGCGGATAACGTCCTGCATAGCGCCCGCATCGGGATCGAAATAAACGGGTATCTCGCGCTTGTCGGATGTCGACTTGATGTCCGCTTCGATCTTCTCCTGATACTTCTTCGGCACATTATCGACGATGAACTGCTCCTTAGGAACAAGTCCGGTCTCATGCAGCAGGAACTTGGTGAGACCTGTTACATAGCCCGCGTCGTGCAGGATATGCACGTAGCTGGGAAGTCCGTAGCGGAACTCCAGCAGGAAGGTCGCGAGGTTGTCAAGCTCCTCGTAGTAAGCCTTTTCTTCTTCCTCGATGAACTTTCTCGCCTTCTTCTCGTCGATCTCAGCGCCCTGCTCGAGTGCGAAATCGAGAACGCCATTTAAGAACTTTGTAGTCTCGTTTGCGCCGATCGGCAGATAGCCGAACTGGAAGTAGGGCTGATCGTATCTGCGCTGAAGATTCTTGACGATGGGCTCGCCGTACCACGGAGATACGAACACATTGAAGTTCGCCTTGGGTATGGTCTGCCACTCCTTGACACCGCCGGAATGGGGTCCGAAGAGGATATTTACTTTAAGTCCGAGACCTTCAAGCAGTCTCTTGTACTCCTTCAGGTTGCCCTTCCAGAACTGATCCTGATAGGGTATGGAAGCGATCACGTTTACGAGGTTCTTCTCGGAGCGGGAGGGATTCTCCTCCTCAAAGCGGCTGACGTACTGGTCGATTATAGCATTGACAACAGCCGAGTGAGAAACATAGTTGTTGGACTTGAAGCCCGAGGTCTCAACGTGAACGATGGGTCTGTCCTCTTCATAGAGGAACTCGTCGGTAACGCTTGCAACGTCGTCGCCCACGATACCTGCGGTACATCCTGTAACGACTACCTGCAGATCGGTGTCAAGCACCTTGTAGGTGTTCTTTATGATATTG
>CAMVIL010000006.1 GCA_947167535.1 uncultured Ruminococcus sp.
AACTACTGGGGCGTCTACCTGCTCGCCGAGCAGCAGCAGGTCAACAAGCACCGCATCGACATCACCGAGCCCGAGAAGGGCTACGAGGGCACCGATATCGGCTACTTTCTAGAGTTCGACGGCTACTACGGCAACGAGGAGGCTCTCGACAGCTTTTACGTCAGCTACAACTCCAACGCGCCCCTCGTTCCATACGACGGCAAGGACGGCAGCGGCAAGACGATAACCTGCCTGTCGGGCGGCGGCAGCGACGTGGGCATGACGATCCACAGCGACATCAACTCGAAGGAGCAGCACGATTTCATCGCGTCTTACATCAACAAGGTCTACACGATCATGTACGAGGCGGCTTACAACGACACCGCCTACGTCTTCACCGACGGATACAAGGATATTGAACAGACCGATGACCTCACCCCGCAGCAGGCGGTTGAGAAGGTCGTTGACCTGCGTTCGCTGGCCGATGCGTACATCCTAAACGAGGTCGCATGCGACACAGACCTCTACTGGTCGAGCTTTTTTATGGACGCCGACTTCGGCAAGGACGGCGACGGGAAGCTTACTTTTGAAGCGCCCTGGGACTTCGACTCGGCCTTCGGAAACAAGGACCGCTGCGCAAGCGGCGAGGGCTTCTACGCGGCGAATATCCTCTGGGACGTCAACAACAGGTACAAGACGGTCAACCCCTGGCTCACGGTGCTGATGTACGAGGACTGGTATCAGGACATCATCAGAGAACGCTGGACGACAGTTTATGACGAAGGCGTTTTCACTGCGGCCATCGACAACATCACCGCCGAGTCGGAACGCGCGACTGACGCTATCGAGCGCAACTACGACAAGTGGAATAACATCATCAACAATCAGGCGGGCAGCGAGCTTTGCGCACGGTCGGCGGCCTGCAAGACTCAGGCGGAATGCGCCGAGTACCTCGCGGAGTGGCTCACAACGCGGGTGGCGTTCCTGAATGAACACTGGCATAACTGATATAACAAAACAGCACCGGTCATCACGATCGGTGCTGTTTTCGTTTTCCAACTTTACGGGACAAACAAAAAGAAATAACCGACGCAGGCAAATGCGTCGGTCTTTCTCAGGATTTATTAAAGCATAGCTTCTGTAAATCTCAAAAATAATTGAACCTTAGCCCTTAACAGCACCGAGCGATACACCGCCGACGATGTTCTTGGAGAGCAGCAGGTAAACTACTACAACAGGGAGGATCGCAAGAACCATGAACATATTCATAAGTCCCGAGTCGGCAGTCATCGGGTTAGACGCGATGTTTGCCTTGATCATCTGGAGCAGTACCGGGATAGTCTTCATCTCCTGCTTGTCAAGCAGCATCTGGGGAAGGAACAGGTTGTTCCAGCTCGCAACGAACGAGAAGATCGCCTGAACAGCCAGCGCGGGCTTGAGGATAGGAAGAACTATCGTGTTAAAGGTGCGGTATTCGCCGCAGCCGTCCATTCTGGCAGCCTCAACTATCTCAAGAGGAAGCGAGGAAGCCATGTACTGGATCATGAAGAAGTATACAGCAGGAGCTGCGATACCGGGAATGATCAGCGGGATAAAGCTGTCGGTCAGACCGAAGCCCTTTAACATTCTGTACAGACCGATAGCGGAAGCCTGAGTAGGAACCATCATTATAATAAGAATGAAGGTGTGCAGGGGCTTCTTCAGTCTGAAGTCGTAAACGTGGATTGCGTAAGCAGTAAGAGCCGAGAAGTATACCGAAAGAACGGTAGTAAAGAAGGAAACAAATATACTGTTTCCGAAAGCTCTTAAGAAGCTGCCGTAGTTGGTCTTAAAATTATCAGTAAAGATATTCCTGAAGTTTCTCGCGAGCAGACCCTCAGGTATTACCCTCAGACCTGACTGCGTCTTACCTCTGGTTGCGTTTATAAGCAGCAGATAGAAAGGAAGCAGCGAGATGAATACAAGGAAGCAAAGAACTACGTATGCAACGACTCTGCGAACCAATAAAGTGCGCTGATCGTCGGACTCGCCGGCGAGGCCTTCAATTCGTGCCATTAGTCATACCTCCTTGATTACTTTCTGGAAGTAGCCATATTGATCTTCTTAGGCTGCTTCTTTTTCTTGATGTCATACATACTCTTAACGCTCTTGTCGTCCATAACCTTAAGGGTTATGAAGCCGAGTATTGCAGAAACGATAAATATCAGTATTGAAAGAGCAGATACAGCGCCGATAGAGGAGTTCTTACCGAGCTGAATCTGAGATACCAGAGTCTTGAGAACGCCTGCGGGGTTACCGGTCGTACCACCGATGAGGTAAGGTACATCGTACATCTGCAGACCGCCTATCATAGAGGTTACGAGAACGAAAGCAAGAATAGGCTTGATAAGCGGAATAGTGATCATCCAGAAGACCTGTGTCGGGTTTGCACCGTCGATCTGGGATGCCTCATAAAGAGAAGTATCTATACCCATCATAGCAGCCATGAGCAGGATAGTTGTATTACCGTACCACATCAGGAAGTTGATGAAGCCGACAACTATTCTGGCACCGCCGATGTTATTGAGCATATCGGGATGTCCGAGCAGAGTATCCATTGCACCGTTCTTGAGGAACAGAGAATAGAACAGCAGGGAGATAGCCGACGCCATGATAACGTTAGGCAGATACATTACAGTCTTAAAGAAGCCCTGAGCCTTGAGCTTGAGACGAATATCGGTGAACCAGGAAGCGAGGAGCAGAGATACGATGATCTGGGGGATAAATCCAACCAGCCAAAGTATAGTGGTATTCTTAAACGAAAGAGTAAAAAGACCGTCGCTCTTCAGTACATCGCTGTAGTTCTTAAAGCCGCAAAATCCGTTGTTGATGATGTTATCACCTGCGGAAGCACCGCCACGGATACTTGCTGCCTGTCCCTGGCTGACAACGTAGTCAAGGAAGCTGTAACCGAAAGTCTCCAACATAGGCACCAGAGAAAAAATGAAATAAACCACGAAGAACGGGATCAGAAATATGTAACCCCATTTTGCGTAGCTGATACCCTTTTTCATGAAAAGTCACCTACAATTTAATATTTTCACACAAAATAATAGTAAAAGAAGGGGGGCTGAGGATCTCCCCAGTCCCCCGCCTATTACTGATTATACTCAGATCTCAAGGGATCTTATTAGTCCATAGTGAGGTCGCCGTACTTAGTGGTGATGTTGGTCTTGAAGGTAGCGAGAGCCTCGTCATAAGTAGCGTTGCCGAGGAAGTAGTCCTTCATAGCGCCCTGGAACTCTTCGTTACAACCCTGGTCGTAAGCAGAAACCTTGTTGGAGAGGTCGATCTTGTCAGCAGCCTCAGAGAGGAGAGACAGATGATCCTGACCGCCGAGGAACGGATTGGTGTAACCACCATCGATGAGCTCCTTGATAGCAGCCTTGTTGTTGGTGTAGTCCTGCTCGTTCTCAGTGATGGACTTCATGGTAGCGGTATCGCAGGTCAGCTTCAGCATGATATCACGGGTGATAGCGATGTTGTCAGAGCCATAAGCGCCGCAGATCCATGTGCCGCCCCAGAAGTAGGACTGAGGACCAGCGCAAGCTCTCCACTTACCGTAACCACCGTTGCCTTCAGCCTGCTCGCCTTCGGGATCGTCCAGAGTGTTAGGCAGGAGGCAGAAAGGAATGCCCCAAGTGGAGTAGAAGTAACCGAATACCTTACCGTCGATCTTCTGACCAGCGGTCCAGTTCTCATCCCAAAGGGAAGTCTTGTTGTTGAAGCCCTTATCGGTGTAATCCTTGGTCTGCTCAACCCATGCGCTGATCTGGGGATCGATAGTGATCTTACCATCGGTTACCCAAGGAGCGGATACGTTGTTGGAGAAGCATCTGTAAGTATCATCAAAACCGGATACCATGAAGATGCCAGCATCCTTCATCTTCTGAGCAGTCTCAGCGAACTTATCCCAGTCAGCAACTGCAGCCTGTACCTCAGCGGGATCATCGGTGCCGAGAACCTGCTTAGCATACTCTGCATTGTACATGAACAGACCGGGAGTAGCCTGCCAGGAAACACCCTTCAGTGTGCCGGAAGAATCGGTCATAACGTCCTGAGTGTACTTGTACTGATTAGCCAGATCGTCCTTGGTCAGACCAACCTCACCGATTACATCCAGAGGAGCATCGGAGTTAACGTACTTCATAGCGTAGTCAGCCTCAACGAGGAACATATCGATCTTGTCGTCATCAGCAGCATCGTTCTGGCCCTTGATAGCCTCGTCGAGCTTGGTCTGATAGTTGTTGTCATCGTTAGGATTGGTAACCCAGTTAACCTCTACGCCGTCCCAGAGAGCTTCGTCTCTCTGATCCCAGTAGTACTTCTCGAATCTCTCCTTGAACTCGGTGTTCCATACATAGATGTTGTACTTCTTACCTGTGTTAACGAGATCCTCTGCCTTTGCGGGCTCAACGTCCTTCAGAGTGGTCTTGCCAGCGTCTCCGCCGGACTTGCTGTCGTCAGAAGTCTTGTCGCCGCAAGCAGTGAATACTGCGCCTGCCATGCAGAGTGCCATTGCACCTGCAAGGATTCTCTTAAGCTGTGCCATAATAAATTTCCTCCTTAGAATTGCATTAAAAATTATATTATTCGCAAAGCCGAATGCTCTGCGTTAATGCCTTTATAAAATGTTAGCCACAGACGCGCCCGTCTGTATCGCACCGTCAACGGTGATCACCTCAGTGAGGGTCGTTGCAGGGCTTTCGATGTGGGATATCAGCTTCTTAGCCGCCAGCGAACCGATCTTTGCGGTATTCTGCTTGTAGCTTGTAAGCTGCGGCGAGAGAAACTCGGAATAAGCTATGCCGTCGTAACCGACAACCGATATATCCTCGGGAATCCTCAGACCGTGATCCTTTATTGCGTTGTACCCGCCTATCGCCGAGTAATCGTCCGGCATAAATATGCAGGTAGGTCTGCTGCCGTTTTCCAGCAGCTTCTTGGTAAGCTCATAAGTTATCTGCGGGCTGTGGTACTCACCCGAAAGCATTCTTTCAGGCTCGACCTCAATCCCGCGATTCATGCAGGCCCTGACGAAACCGTTTAACCTGCGTTCCATAACCGCCGATCTCTTGCCCTGAATGAAAGCTATCGAGCGGTGTCCCATCGAGTAAACATAATCAATCAGTTCCTCAATACCCGTCTCATTATTAGAGACCACCGCCGACCTGCACTCAAAGACATGGTCGATAGTCACCAGCGGAAGGTCACCGTTCACGACCTCGTAAACATCGGGGTCGGAGAAATCGGTACATATCATCGCGATGCCGTCCACATTGCGGTATCTGCAATGTTCGTAGGTCGACATATGCTTGCCGCCGATATTCTTATTAATAAATGTTATATCGTACCCGAGCTGTTCAGCCTCAGTTTTAAAGCTGTTCAGCACCTTAGCGAAGAACTCATGTGTAAGTCCCCTGCCCGCCTCATCGGTGAACATCACGCCGAGGTTAAATGTACGGTTAGTCTTGAGCGCCCTCGCCTGCGAGTTCGGGAAGTAACCCATCTCCTTAGCAGTCTTAATGATACGCTCTTTGGTAGCCGCGCTCACATCCTTGTGATCGTTCAGCGCTTTGCTGACCGTCGCGACCGACACATTACAGCGAGCCGATATATCCTTTAATGAAACCATCGTACTCACCCCTCTTCCGGCAGTCGGTTTATTAAAACGTTTTCGCTGCTCTTTTTGGAATGGGGTTCGCCCATCGCCGAGCGGCGTGAGCGATCGGTACGCTCTGTTTTGCATTGACTAAATTGTACAATATATTTTCGAGAATTTCAAGTCTTTTTGCAAATTTTCTTCCGTAATGTAATAAAATATGGAGTATTGCACTAATTCTCAACTTATTATTTGTGCAACCTGACAACGAATTTTCTGGCTTTGATATCGTTTTGTAATAAACGTCACATCTTTCACAACCGAATCGCATTTTTATCACATTGATCTCCGTAAATAGTTTCGTTGTGTAGCTATTTATGGTTGTATATCTCTCTTCGTAAACGAATTCAATGTGTAAATGCTACAATATTAACTTCGTTTTTTTGTGAGATTACACATTTTAAACGTTTTCGATAGTAAAGTGGTATATTGTGTCTATTGGGTCACTTTTCTGAAACAATAATGGCTTTTTCGGTTAACCGAACGCAAAATATTGTACATTGTGTGATAAAAAGGGGCACATTTAGACCCTCGGACAGCTGCTGAAAGCTCTCGATCCGGGTCAGCTGTCCATTTTTTTCGTCAAAATAAACCAAAGCTTAACCGCATTCTTTTTTCGATATTAAAATTGCGTTGAATTATAGAAAAAATTTAACCTGAGCAGTTTTGTAGGACTAATTTCCCGCCGAGCCTGATGGCGGCTCTCAATCAAAATCTATTGAATATTTCGTAAAATATTGTTCAAATCCACCCTCGGCTCCTAAATTTTCCGAAATCACGACTCAAACGTCTTCGGAGAGCACTTTCTTCTCTCCGATCGGGAGACCCAAAGGCGCAAACAACCCCCGACGCAGGTCGGGGGCATAATCTTTGTTCCTATAACGCTTCAGTACCTGAGACCTCTCAGCACGTCTACCAGAGTTCCGTTGCGCAGGGTGGCGTCCTTGACCTCTATCTGGGCGGCGGAGTAATATGCCTTTCCGCCGTTCTTGAAATGCACGAAGCACTCGACATCCGAGAACATCTTCTCGATCTTGGTGATGTCCTGCTTGGACTCGAACATGAAGAAGGGATACTGCTGGCTGCGGACTATCTCGGTGGTGTAATTCGCCACGATATCCTGTGCCGCCTCGTCGGTATCGGGGGATGCGTAGAGAATACCCGCGATGGCGCCTGTCTCTGAGAAATAATCGGTGATGGAATTCGAGAGTATGGCGTTTATCGAGGCCGGCGAGTACTCGTAGTGAGCGACGGTGATGCAGCCCTGTGCCCGCATTGCGCTGATAGCCTCAAGGCACTCGTCCGACTCGCCGTCGCAGCGGACGGAAGTCACGATATTATCAAGCTCGCTGACGCGGCTGATAGTCTCGCGGGTGAGCCTGCGGGGGTTGACGAAGTAGATGAACGCACACTCGGAGAACTGAGCCGCTATGTCAAGCAGCTCGGGATACTTGTCGGTAGCGCAGATCAGCGCGTAGATGTATATACCCAGCTCCATGCCCTGACGGACTGCGCTGACGATATCCTCGGGAGTGAGGGAATCCTCATCGTCGCCGATGGTGAATATCAGCAGGAAGGGTATATGTATCCCCAGCTCGCTGCACTTCTCGCGGAGCACTCTCGCACCGCTGGTGCAGCCGTTGTAGCCGAAATTCATTCCGAAGGTTATCAGCTTGCTGTGGTCGATCTCGTTGACGATGTTCTCGGCGAGCCGATAGTAAGAGCTGTTCTCGTTGGAAAGATATCTCTGGGTGATATCGAAGATCTCCCGCTGATTGCAGCCCTCGGCGAAATTGAGCCCGAGGTCAACAAGATTCCTGACGCTTCTCTTGGGGTCATTCTGTATCTCTTTGAGCGCCTTAGCGATGGTAGTCCTCAGCAGCGCCTTGGTTATCTTATCATTTTTAATGCCAAATTCCATAGACATAAATATCAATGCTCCTTAAAACCGGCACTCTCCTACCGGCTATATAGGATTATTATAACACTATTCCCGCGCCAATGCAAATACCACTTTTGCGGGTTTGTCCAAAAAAGAACAGCCCGCTTTCGCGAGCTGCTCTGTATTGTCTTATCAATATTCTGGATCCGTCCACGGATCGGGATCTACGGGCTCAGGATCTACGGGCTCGGGATCTGTATAGGGATCGGTATCGGACCAGGGCTCGGTGTCATCGGGCTCTGTATCAGACCACGGTGTGGTATCGGTATCATCACTGGGCTCGGTATCGGACCAGGGCTCGGTGTCGATCTCGCTGTCGTCAGTAGGAGTAGGAGCGATCGGCTTTGTAACTGTAAAGGGAGCGTCGGTATAATAGGTGCTGTCAGTCGAAGAGCTGGAGCTTGCAGTGGTAGTAGTGGTTGTGGTCTCTTCCTCTTCCTCCTCACCGAAGCGGATAACTCCCCACGCATTGCCGTTGCTTACCCACGCCTTACCGTGGTGAACGGGTCTTGCCTGAGAGAACTCGATGGACTTAACAACGCACTTTCCTTCCATATTATAATAGCCGAAGGAATAGTTTATGCTGACGGGAACGAATTCCTCAGAGTAAAGGTAGGGATGGCTGGCGTTCGGATCGTCGGTGAGCTCGCCGTTGTAGGAGCTGAACACCTCATCGCAGTTGAAACCGATAAGCTCAGCGCCCTTGGAATCAACGTAGCCCCACTTGCCGTCCTTCTTCAGCGCAACAGCGGTAACGCCGGTGCCCTTGAAGGTAGGAGCATAGAAGCTCTCATACTCGAAGTCCAGCACAACGCCGTCCTGATTTACCATTCCATAGCGCTCGGTGCCGGGATCGGGTTCAACGACCTCGATGCTCATTCCGTTATCGAGAACGTCCGCCTTGACTGCGACCACAGTCTTCTTGTCTTCGTATCTGTGAACGTTCCATTCCTCGGATTCCTTAGCGTAGTAGATAGACTTGTTCTCTTCATCGTAGTAATACTTGACGCGGGCGCTGGACTCTCCGTAATACTGATCGGTGACCTTGCCGTCCTCGTCGAGTGTGCAGTATTCGCGCTGCTCGCCCTTTTCGTCAAGGGTATTGTAAAGCACGATCTGACCGTTGGGCGCCAGGAAGTAATACTTGTAGTTAGGCTGAACGATTATATTCCCGCCGTAGTCGATAAGTCCGTAAACGCCGCTTCTCGAAATAACCGCCAGACGCTCGTACATATCGCTCTTATCCGTGGCGTCTGGGTCTACCTGACTGCCGTCGAACACGATTATATTCTCAGCCGCGATGGACGGCTCCAGCTGCCAGACGTAGTTGATTATCTGATTATTCTTTGCAGGCGAGGTGTCAAGATCACCGTTATAATAATCATCGTCCTGCACGCGCGCTCCGGGCAGCGTACACCCCACCAGCAGCGCAGCCGCAGCAACTGCTGCCAGCGGCTTTAAAAATGCTTTCTTCATCTTTTCCTCCTAAATGTCTGTCTCACTTTACCTTCAGCAGCAGTTTTATTTTTATCTCACAGCTGCCCCAGCCGTCACGAGGGCATACTCCCCCGTTCGAGCCATTTCTACACAGATATATTATACTACACTTTTTTTGTTACGTCAATGTCTTTTATACTAAAATTAGATTGCATTTCGATTACAAAATAGTCAGCATATCACAGTATTTTCCCGTCTACGCACTCCATGACGATAGTGAAGGGACCGTCGTTCAGAAGCGACACCTTCATGTCGGCGCCGAAGCTTCCGCATTCGACTTTACCTTTTATCAGCTTGCCGACGCAGCTCTTGAAATACTCGTACAGGCGCTCCGCCTCATCGGGCTTTCCTGCGTTGATAAAGCTGGGTCTGTTGCCGTGAGAGCAGTCGGCGTAGAGGGTAAACTGAGAGATGACCAGCATATCCCCGCCCACATCGTTTATCGAAAGATTTGTCTTGTCGTCAGAGTCGGAGAATATCCTCAGCTTCGATATCTTCTCCGCCATCTTCTCGCAGTCTGTATCGGTATCCTCATGACCCGCTCCGAGAAAAACAAGCAGACCCTTGCCGATGCTGCCGATGACCTTGCCGTCCACCTCGACCTGCGCGCTTGTCACGCGCTGCAATACCGCCCGCATTATGCCTTACCTATCTCTATGCGGTAAACGTAGGAATATTCCCCGCCTGCCGCCAGAGCCTTTGCATGAGCCTTGTTCTCGATGTCGGGAGTATCGTCGTCGGCGTAAACGGGCACGCTGGTCCACGGCTCAAGACAGATGAACTGCGCTTCGGGAGAAGTTCCCGTCCAGACCGCGATACACTCGGAATCGGGGAAGCTCAGCCTTACATACCCGCCGTCGGGCTTGCGAAGAGTAACAGCACCGCTTGCGGGAGCATCCTTCATTATAACGTCGTACTTAAACTGCTCTCTGTTAAGGGGCAGTCGGGTCTCGCCGTCCAGAACGGTGCGCTGACCGTCGGGAAAAGGCTGAACTATAGTCTCGGGCTTTTCGTACTCTACAAAGCTCTCCCCCGCCTCGATATCGCAGATAAAGGCAGGATGTCCGCCGAGATAGAAATACATAGTCTTCCCGCCGGTATTCTTAACGGTATGTCTGACCTCAACGCCGCCGTCGACCAGCGCGTAGGTTATATCCAGCTGAAAATCGTAAGGGTACCACTGTCTTGTGGTATCGTCCGACGAAAGCCTGTAAGATACAGAAGTCTCCGTCTCGGCGGTCTTTTCAAAAACGCTGTCGCGGGCAAATCCGTGGTTTCCGGGCATTCTGTATTCCCTGCCGTCAGCGCGGTAGCTTCCGCTCCCGGGCGAGCAGATAAACGGGAACAGCACGGGCGCATATCTCTTCCACGCGCTCCCGCACTGCCAGAGAAACTCCTCGCCGTTCAGTTTCAGCGAGTGTAGCTCGGCTCCGTTCTCATCGGCTGCAAAGCTAATATTTCCCAGAGTCTTTTCAGTCAGCATAGCTGTTCTTCCTTTCATTATCAGTATAGGGCGGCTCAAAAAGCCGCCCTATGATAGCCTGTATTGATCTTTATTCCTCGTCTGCTTTTTTCAGCAAAGTGTTGTCGTAGCTGTAACCATAGCCGTTACCGTAACCGTAGCCATATCCATAGCCATATCTGCCGTAACGGTAATAGCCGTATCTGCCGTAACGTCTGTATCCGCCCTTGCCGTTGGATACGGGAACTCTTGTGATAACAGTTCCGAGTACCGAACCCTTAGCGAAATCAACTGCCTCAAGTGCGTGCTGATATGCGTCATAGGTAGAAGCACCCGACATTGCTACCATCACAACGCCCGCGATGGAATCGGTCAGTGTCAGCGCGTCGGTAACGACGTTAACGGGCGGGGTGTCTATCATGATGTAATCATAATAATTGCCAAGTTCCGAAAGCAGCTGCTTCATATTCTCGGAAGCCAGCATCTCGGAAGGGTTGGGGGGGATAGGACCGCTGGTAACAACGTCCAGTCCGGGGATAATGTCCTCATTGACAACAGCCTTGAAGGAGCTCATGCCCGCAAGCAGAGTCGAAAGACCCTCTTTGTTCTTCAGCTTGAACAGCTTGTGCTGAACAGGCTTTCTCAGGTCACCGTCGATGACCAGAACTCTCGCCTGCATCTGTGCAAAAGTCAGCGCAAGGTTAGCGCAAAGGGTGGACTTACCCTCATGCTGCATAGCACTTGTTACCGCGAACACCTTCTTGCCCTTTGTAGAGAGCGAGAACACCAGATTTGTACGAAGAGCCTTATACGCCTCTGTCGCCTGGAAGGAAAGTTCCTTATCGAGAAGCGTGGAATACTTATGCTTAGAAGACTTTTTGGTCTTCACCTTTTTTTCTTTACTCATATACGGCACCTCCCATTAAGCTTGCAGATCGGGTATCTCCGCGAGCACGGGCACATCGGAGAACCTCTTCTTGAAATCTTCAGCAGACTTGATACGGGTATCAAGCAGGAAGGAAACGATTACGATACCTACGGATACTACCATACCCATAAGGAATCCGAGAGCAGTCACCTTTCTTACATTCGGTGCGGAAGGTGCTGTGGGGACCTTTGCGGTACCGATGCTTTCAACGGAACCCGCCTTGGTAACACGAGTCAGCAGCTCGGGGGCGATAGCCGCGATGTCGCTGCAGATAGCAGCCGAAAGGCTTGCATTCTCGGTAGTAGATGTGATCTGGATAACCTCAGTATCATTTACAGAGGAGATATTAACGCGGCCGCGGATCTGTGCTGCAGAAATGAACGGCTCGCTGTCTTTGTAGCCGATAGCAAAGACCTTCTCGAGATCTCTGATATCATACTCCTCAAAGAGCATCTCCGATACCTTGTCATAAACGATATCGTCATTGAGAATTACGATATAGGTAGAAGCAAGAGCCTTTGAAGCCTGAATATCGGCAGCCTGTGCTCTGTCCTGCTCAACTACGGCATTCTCATTCGCGTTGTTTACATATATTGATATAGATGACGTATACTTAACTGGCATCACAAGCTTTGCATAGGAGAAGCCCGCTATTGTACCGATCACCGTCAGCAATAAAATAAACGGCAGTCTCGAAAGCAGAAGATAGAATATTTCCCGAAGGTCTATCTCCATTTCCTTTTCGTTTTCCGTCAATTTCCCTCCATACGAGCAGACTGAGATATCAGCAGAAAAGCCCGCTTCATTAAATAATTACGTTATTTCGCCATAATCCGACATTTAACATTATATCACGTAAAACAAACGATGTCAAGCATAGTTTTTATTTTTTCAAAAATCACTAAAATAGTATCGGGATATCCCGTATTATTAGGCATTCATACCCAATAAACTCAGTGCATTCCTGTAAAATATCATATCTCTCTCGTCATCGGTGAGGTCTATCCTCAGCAGCTTTTCCGCTGTGAGTGCGGCGCTGTCCCATGGACAGTCGCTTCCGAAAAGTATCCTCTCGACGCCGTGGCGGCGGATTATCGAGAGCATGAGACTGTCGGGGCAGGCCGAGGTGAACGAGGTATCGAAGTACAGCTCACCCTCCACTCCCGCGAGGATATCATAGACCTCGTTCCAGCGTTCGTTGCCGCCGAGATGCGCCAGCACCATTTTGAGCTTCGGGTGACGCCGCCGCAGCTTCAGGGCTCTTTCGGGCGGACAGTGCACAAGGTCGGGAGAAACGACGTCGAAGCCCGCGTGGAATATCACGGGCAGTCCCAGCTCGGCGATGAATTCGTACAGCTCGTCTACTCTGGGGTCGTCCACCATGAACTTCTGGTAATCGGGGTGAAGCTTTATGCCGTGCAGACCCAGCTTTTTGATGCGCAGAGCTTCCTCGCAGCAGTCCTCGGCATCTGGATGTACGCTTCCGAAGGCGATGAGGCGCGGCTCTTCCTTATCTATCTTCGCCGCCCAGTTGTTGACCACCGTCTGCTGGGTGGGCTTGGTGGCTATTGAAAGCAGGACGCTTTTTTCAACACCCCACTCGTCCATACGGTCGATGAGCTGTTCCGTCCTGCCGCGGGTCAGCGGCGGGAATCCGGCGTTCTTTTCCAGCTGTGCTATCGCCTTGTCGGCTATCTTGGGATTGAACGCATGGGTATGAAAATCTATTATCATTGCTTTTCCTTCTCCTGCTCCTGCTGTTCTCTGAGCTGCTTCAGTCGTTCCTTGGCCTTGCGCTTTTTAGCGCGGCGCTTCTCGCGGATACGCTTGCGTATCTCCTCAACGTCGGCGTTGTACATATCAAGCGCCTCGACCACCGAGCCGTCAAAGTGGACCTTGCCGTCCTTCAGATAGATAGCTCTGCTGCAGGTGCCTGTCAGTGCGTCGGTGGAATGTGATACGAACAGCACGGTGACTCCGCTGTGGATAAGCTGGAGTATGGCGTTGCGGCACTTCTTCCTGAACCTCGCGTCGCCCACCGAGAGCGCCTCGTCGATAACGAGTATCTCGGGCTTGATATTGATATTGATGGAGAAGCCCAGTCTCATTCGCATACCGCTGGAATAGGTGCGCACAGGCTGGTCTATGTATTCCTCAAGCTCGGCGAACTCAATTATGTCCTCTTCTATCTGCTTTATCTCAGATTCGCTGAGTCCCAGCAGCAGGCACTTGGTGTAGATGTTCTCGCGTCCGGTCATGTCCTGTGTGAAGCCTGCCGTAAGCTCGAGCAGCGCCGCCACCTTGCCGCGGACGGTTATCTCACCGCTGGTGGGAAAGCTTACTCCCGTTATCAGCTTGAGTATTGTGGACTTGCCGGCGCCGTTTCTGCCGATGAAGCCCACCGACTCGCCCGGATAGATGGTGAAATCCAGCCCGTCCAGCACCGCGTGCTGAGGCACTCCCCTGTTGCCGGTGAACATCGCCTTGAAGCGGCTCTTCTCGCTCTTATAGAGGTAATAGCTCTTCACAACGTCGTGGAACTCCACCGCAGGCGGAGCGTTGTAATCGGGCTCGGGGAACTGCATATGGTCGAATACATCCTCATCGCTGTCGAGGTCGAGCTGTGCGACCTTAGCGGCAGTCTCGGAAGCGTCTATCTTTTCGGCAGGCTCGGGAGTCTCCTGCTCTGCCGCAGTTTTGTTGGTTATTTCTTCGCTCATTTATAAATCTCCTGTCGATCACAGTACATCGGGTATCAGCTTGCGCAGACGCTTGAAGTAGAAGCTGCCCATAAGCACAAGTATAAACAGTTCCGCAAACATGATAAGCGTCTCGGTGCGGTTGTCTGCCGAGAATGCAGGCTGGTTGTAAAGGAACGTCCGCCTGTATCCGTTGATAAAGTAGTTGACGGGATTGATGTAGAACAGATGACGGATCACATCGTTCTTGACCTTTGTGGTGTCGTAGACTATGCCCGACAGCCAGAAGAGTCCCGTCATTATGGAGCTTACAAGGCTCTCGAAGTCCTTGCTGAACGCCGCCATAGGTGCGGTAGTCCATGTCAGCACCCAGAAGTAGACGAACATCATCGGAAGGTAGTAGAGTATCTGCAGATTGTAAACACTCGGGCAGTAACCGCCTGCCCACATCACCACATACATGATCACCAGAAGTATCAGGTGTATGTACATCGAGCTCAGATTCGTGAAGGTCATGATATTCGACATGGGGAAGCTGAGCTTCGTGACATACTGGCGGTTGCTCCGCACCGATCTGGCGCCCACGAGTATCGCTTCATTTATGTAGAACCACGGCACGTAGCCCGACAGCATGAAGTAGAAGCGGGGGTAGCCGTTTACCGTGCCGTTGCCGCGCAGTCCGACAGAGAAGGCGAACCACAGTATGAACAGCGTAAAGCTGGGCTTGATTATCGCCCACGCAGGTCCCAGCAGAGCGCCCTTGTATGTAGCCTTGAGATGATTGAGGGACAGGTTCATGATCTTTTTTGTCTGACCCTTGTGCTCCTCGATTATCATGCCAAGACCCGTTTTAGCATTGCTTTTTGTGCTGTAATAATAACCCTTTTCAGCCATTATGTTGAGTGTCCTTTCTTTTGAAGAGATCCGCCGCGCGCTTTGTGGCATTTCCGTCGCAGGCGGACATATATTTATCATTGAACGCCCTGTATCCGGTAAGATCGGGCGAATCGAGCTCATGTATCAGTTTTGTTAGAAGCTCCGCCTTGTCGGTGACGACGGGGCAGGGCATATCCCGCTGTATATCCAGATAGAAGTCGCGCTCCGAGAGGTATTCGCCCAGATCGGGGCACCAGAGCAGCATCGGTCTCATAAGCAGTGCAAACTCAAACACCGCCGACGAATAGTCGCTTATCAGCATATCCGCGCAGACGAGCAGTTCGTTGGTGGTCAGCCTGTCGAGCTCCACCTTGCCGTTTCTGACTCTCGGGTGCTCGCGGACAGCTATGACGCAGTCGTCGGGCAGCTTGTCCCGCAGTTGCACTATCTCGCCGACGCCTATGCTGTAAGCGTGGGAAGCGTCGCCGCGGAAGGTGGGCAGGTAAAGTATCAGCCTTTTGCCCTCAAGCTCGGGATAGTTCTCGTAAAGCTTTTTCCTGCAGCTCTGCGTGAAGTCATCGTCGAAGAAAACGTCGGTGCGCGGCACGCCAAGAGCGCGGGCGGCTCCGCTTTTCAGCCTGAATGCTTCCTCAAAGGCTGGGATACACGCAGGCGAGCTCACCGTTACGATATCGAAGTTCTTGGAAACGCTCCCCTTGAAATGCGAGGATACGTCGCCGGGCGTGGAATAGCCGAACTTCTTGAATGCGCCGCAGGAATGCCATATCTGCACAGTGCGGGTGCCGCGCCGCTTTTTGCAGGCGTGGAGAGGCACGAAATAGTTGCAGACCACCACCCCGCCGGCAACAGCGTAGCGTCTCATAAAGCGGCACATAAATCTCAGTCCGCCGACGATGCCCGCCTTTGACAGGTCGCAGCACCAGTCCTCGCAGGTAAACCCGCGGGAGCTGAGCTCGGCTCTGAGGCTCTCCATCGTTTCGGGGAGAGTATCGCTGTTGGAATCGGCGAAAAGTATCAGCTTTTTATCCAGCGGCTCTCGCCTTGAAATATTATAACAGAGCGGGAGCAGCGTGCTTTGCAGCAGCGATTTCGCATACTGCTTGACAGCACTTTTCTTGACAGGCATAGGTCACTTCCTCAGAAATCTGCCGTACAGCTTTCCCGTGAGAGAGCCGGGCAGAACAAACAGTGCCAGCTGCGCCATACAGGGAATGATAAAATCTATCAGCGAGGAGTAACCCATACGGTATATCCTCCAGCGCACGGCTATGAACTACTTTGTATTGCGA
>CAMVIL010000007.1 GCA_947167535.1 uncultured Ruminococcus sp.
CGGCATCATCACCGCAGACGTTTCCGCAGGCAGCCACACTCTGACCAAGGCTGATACCTGCAATCTGTTCTACATGGTATATTCGGGACAGGGCAGCACTTCTTCTCAGCCCGTCGACAGCAGCTCGCAGTCTGATTCCTCTTCGGCTTCCGATCCTACTCCTTCCGTAACATATCCTACTGTTACAAACATCGAGTACAGCAGCCAGTATCACCAGATCAGATTCACATGGAGCGCAGTACCCGGTGCTGACAAGTACGGCATTGCAGTATATCTGGCAGGCAAGTGGAGGATTCAGACTCAGGATCTTACCACCACCACATACACAACTCCTAAGAATCTGACTCCCGGCAAGACCTATCAGGTTGCTTTTGCTGCAAGAGTCAACGGCACTTGGGACACCTTCAACGCTATCAAGAATGCAGTTACTGTTACCGTACAGTAAGTGATACGATACAGCGAATAGAATAATCACAGAAGCCTTTCGGTCAATGCCGGAAGGCTTCTTTTTGGGTGGGAGTATTGAGAGTTCAGGAGTGGGAAGGGAAAGTCGCACCTTACGGTGCGATGAGGTCTTGGACTCGAATCGCTTACGCTCTCTCGCCCAATTAAAATCGGCATTCTGGTGGGGTTCTCGTTTGTATGGTGCGATTCGGACGTTGGAGCCTTCAGGCAAGATAGAGATTATGTATGCCGATTTTAAAAGCTCTCTTTGCGGTGTTGGAGTGGGCTGATATGTTGGTGCTTCTCTTAGGTTGCGCCTTAACGGCGCAAATGGGAACTCTGTTCCCAAACCCTTGCTCGGGGCTCCTCGCCCCCGAGACCCCTCGCCAGCGTCGCGCCGCTGGACCCGCTTTATTGCCCGCGGTTGTGCGCTTTCATCATCCCCGTAGATACAATTAACCCCTTCGATCCGAAGACCGAAGGGGTGTTCTTGCTTTGTGTGCCGGTGAAAACCGATGGTGTTGTTTTACTTAACGGTGACCGTTACTGCGTTCTTGATAGCGTCCGCAGCAGTCCACGCGCCGTTAACCTTCGCGGCGATCGCTACCTTGTAGGTCTTGCCGGGAGTGAGATTCTTCGGGGTGGTGTAGGTTGTGGTGGTGGCGGTGATGTTGGGAGCCTGAACTCTCCACTTGCCTGCCAGATATACCGCAATGCCGTAGCCGGTAGCACCGTCTACCTTCTCCCATGTGAATCTGATCTGGTGATACTGCTCGCTGTAATCGATCTTGGTGATCTTGGGAGATGTGGGTGTGGGATCAGGATCAGGATCGGGGGTGGAAGAGCCGGAGCCGGCGAGCTTTCCGTATACGATGCCGCAGCCTACGGTGGACATGTAAACCTTGCCGAACTCGTCCATGTCGCCTACGAGATAGTTTCCGTTACCTGTGCCGCCGTAGAGGTGGTCGGTGTTGATGCAATCCCAGCTCTTGCCGCCGTTGGTGGAGCGGTAGATGCCCTCGGGGTCGGAAGAAGAGGGCTTGCCGTAGATGTACAGGGTGTTGAGTCCGCCTGTCTTCTCGGGAGCGCCGTAGCCGACGGTCTTTGCATAGTAAACGTTGTCAAGCTTTTCGATGCTGGAGCCGTTGTTGCTGATCTTGTACATACCGTACCAGCCGCCTGCAATGATGATGGAGCCGTCGCCGAGGTATGCGGGATCGCCGGTGCTGTCGCACATATCGTATTTGCATACCGTCTTGGCAGTGAAGGTCTTGCCGTAGTCGGTGCTGATGTAGAAGCTGTAATGGCACTCGTCGAGAGTGGGCTCGGTCTTGGTGGTGTCTGAAGCCCAGTAATCGTTGTACTTAACGCCGGAAGCGTATACTATCGACGGGTCTTTCGGGTCAACGAGAGTATATACCGTCTTGGAAGCGTCGATGCCGCTGCTCTTGTTCCAGCTCTTGCCGAAGTCGTCGGAGTAGCTTACAGCGCCGTTCGCGCTTGTGTTGATTATTCTGTATGTGCCTGCCTTGAGCTCGGTTATTGAGAGCTTGCCGCCTGTGCAGGCAGGTGAGAATGAATTCCATGTCTTGCCGCGGTCGAGAGTGTAGTATGCCGAGTTGCCTCCGTCAGCGGCTGTTCTTGCCCAGACGTCGGTATTCTGCGGGCATACCGCGATGGCGGAAGTAGAGCCCATGTTAGGCTGATACTGAAGACCTATCTTGTCTTCCTTCTCGTGTACAAAGCCGTCGTAGTCGCCGATGGCGGAGAGGTCGAGACCGTCGGGGGTGCTGACGAAGTCGAGGGATACTACTTCTTCGATGCCG
Source organism: uncultured Ruminococcus sp. (assembly GCA_947167535.1). GTDB lineage: Bacteria > Bacillota > Clostridia > Oscillospirales > Ruminococcaceae > YE71. Next base: position 2,271 of record CAMVIL010000007.1, read on the forward strand.
TCGGGATGGAAGGTAAATGTCGGGAGATTATCCTGATCGGTGCTCCAGAGATTATCGCATACGAACACGCCGTTGCCCGAAGTGATGAACATTCTGTCGGAGTTGCGCGGGTCGGTAACAACGGTGCCCGACCAGTGGATAGCCTTGTCTCTTATCCAGTCGTAACCGCCGTCCTGCAGGTAGTTGGATACGAGAGGCTGGTTCCAGCCGTGGGTCTGTCCGGGGGAGAAGTTCTCCCAGGTCTTGCCGCCGTCGAAGGAACGGAAATACTGGTCGCCCCATGTAGCGCCGTGCTCGTCAGTCCACTCCTGCCAGAGCTGAGCCTGCCACTTGCCGCAGCTTCCTGCAATGAGGTGGTCGGGGTTATTGGGGTCAGCCCAGATGGAGCCGAGACCGAAGCCCGATTCAAATATCTGAGTTACAGCTCCTGTCTTGGGAGAATACTTGTATCCGCCGCCGCTTGAGCCGTTGAATGCAAGTCCCGCGATGTAGGTTATAAGAAGATCGCCGTTGGCGTCAATATTTATTCTGGACGGGAAAACATCGGTAGGAAGATCGCTGCTGAGCTTGGTGAACTTGTCGTCGCTGACGTTGGCAACGTGTACGTTAGCCACGCCCTTCTTGGAAGTGCCGACATATACCTTGCCGCCAGTGATAGCGATATTCGCAACACCGTTCTGGTTGTTGTAAGCGTCGGAGGTTACCGAACGAGCCTTGATGCTGCCCCATGTAGGCCACTTTGTAGTGCAGTCGAAGAGTCCCAGATCATCGTAACCCTTTACAGGCTTCCAGGTCTCGCCGCCGTCGGTGGACTTGATGAGCGCAGAAACGGAGTTCTCATCGGAAGTAACGTCGCCGCCTGCGTAGATGATCTTCGGGTTGTCGGGATCGACTGCGATGGATTCACCGCACTGTCTGCCGTCGCCGTTGCCCATTACCTTTATAAGGTTGGTGATATCGATCTCTTTGAAGGTCTTGCCGCCGTCGGTGGTCTTGTAGATGACGGTCTTTTCCGCAGAGAAGTACGCGCAGCCGCAGAGGAAGTAGACGGTATTATCATCGGTGGGGTCTATTGCCATAGCGTCAACGCTGAGGAGTCCGCGGTCAGCATCGTTGATGAAGCCGAAGAGCTGCTCCCAGCTTTCGGTGTTGTAGTTGTACCTGTAAGCGCCGCCAACGTCGGTTCTGGCGTACATTACCTTCTTACCGGTAACGATACCCGAAACGAATCCGCCGCCGCCTATTTTGAGAGTACCCCACTCCATCTTGGATGTCAGGTCTGCGGCAGACGCCTTGATGGCAGCTGTGCCGCCCTCTGCGAATGTCATCGCGGGAACGCTCAGGGCAACAGCGAGAAGTCCTGCGACAATTCTCTTGCATACGTTCATATTTTTCAACCTCCATATATTCATTCACTTTCATTTATTGGTTTCTGTTGCATTGTTATTTTATCACAATACTTTCTTGAAGTCAAGAATATTTTTTAAACAATTCTGACATAATTCATGGATTCAAAACGTGAAAACGTTTCCAATGATAAAAGCCTTGTATCATGGCAATATTCTTATATGCATCTCCAAAAATCACCGATATTAAGTTTCTTATTCTTTTATTATCCTTTTATTATAACGTCATATGCTCCCTTTCGCGAAAGTTTTAATGTTAGGTTAATGTTCGGCGATTCTTCGGTTAACAGTGCGGTTTTATAATACGGATATAAACCGGAAAGGGTGTAATGAAATGAGAAAAAATCAGAGAGTCATATCATTGTTTACAGCGCTGGCTTTAACAGCGGGTCTGCTTTGCGGATGTGCTTCCGGGGAGAGCAGTGAAACTTCTGCTCCCGCTCCTGAAAAGCATGAGACAGCAGATCTGTCGGCAATCAGGGCGCAGGACGATTTCTATGGATACATCAACGCTCAGCGGCTTGCAGATACCCTGCCCGCATACGGCGAGATGATGTGGGGCACTTATAATGAAGTCGAAGATCAGACGGTTGAGGAAGTCTTCGGGCTGATCGCCGAGATCGCTTCGTCAGATGAAAACTATGAGGCGGGAAGCCCCGAATACCTTATCAGGAGCGTGTACGATCAGGCGATGGCTTTTGATGACAACGCGGCAGTCTATTCGGAAGTGCTCTGTCTGTGCGACAGGATAAACGGTGTTAGGAGCATCGGCGAGCTGGCGGCGCTCTGGAAGGAGCTTTACCGCTCTTACGGCGCGAACACTCCCTTTCAGCCGGTGGTGAGACAGGATTACTTCAAGGCGGGGCAGTACTCGCTGATAATAGACCAGAACAAAGGTTTCTGCGGCTCGGCATTCGAGGATATCTCCGACAGTGCCGATGACTGTGTCAGCATGAAAAAATACATCACGGATATGCTGATGTCCACGGGCTGCGGCAAGGATACTGCCGAGAGCAAAGCCGCCGACGCGGTGCGGCTCTCTCTCGATATCGCCCACGCCACCGACTTCTCGGCGGGGAAGGTTTCAAATCCATTTGCGGCGTTTGATTTCGTCAGCGAGGAGGACATGAACGGCATATTCTCAAACCTCGACACGAGCGTGATAAAGCTGTTCTTCGGACTGGAGGAGAACCCCTACGGCGGCTGGTACGTCAAGGACAGGGGACAGCTCGAGAAGATAAACGAGCTTATGACCGACGAGAATCTCGAGAGCTGGAAAACGATACTTATTTCCGAACTTGTCACGGCTAATATAGATTTCCTCAGCAGCGAAGCGGACAGCCTTTCTGCATACGGCAGCGGCGAAGAAAAGGAATATGCGGTCTGCATGAAGATAGCGTCCAAACTGTTCTATAATGAGCTGAGCGGTCTTTACGCCGAAAGATACTACACTCCCGAGATGGACAAGGCCATCAGGGAAATGTGTGAGCAGCTAAGAGAAAGCTACCGCGAGCTCATCGGAAATGCCGACTGGCTGACCGAAGAGGGACGCGCAGCACTGCTTGCCAAGCTTGAGAATATGCAGTTTATCCTGCCCGACGCGGCTGTCACGCCTGCCGACCCCGACAGCGCGGAGGTCATAAAGAACAGCTATCCCGAAACGATACGCGCGATAAGGGAGGACTCTTATGACGACAGCATTAAAAACATCGGTGCGGAGTTTGACATGACCCGTCCCGGCATGGCGAACTTTGAAGTGAACGCCTGCTACAACCCCAACAACACCGTGACCATCACAGCGGCTATAATGCACGCTCCCTTCTTTGATCCGAAGGCGGACACGGGAACCAATCTCGGCGGACTGGGAGATATGATAGGTCACGAGATGGGACACGGCTTTGACACGACCTGCATGGACTGCAACGAAAAGGGCGAATACGCTCCCGACTGGCTCTGCGATGCAGACAGACAGGCGTTTGCCCAGCGTGCTAAGAATATGCAGAAGTACTTCTCGACCTTTACCGTGCTGGACATCTACCACGTTGACGGCGAAAAAACAAGCGGCGAGAATTACGCCGATCTGGGTTCGATGGAGTGTATCGTGAATATCCTGAAGGACGACAGGGAGCAGCTGAAAAAATACTTTGAGAATCTGGCATGCATCAATGCCGAGACCAGAGTCGACAGTTATGCGATAGAAGCGCTGGAGACCGACGAGCACAGTCCCGGAAAGGTAAGAGTCAACGCGCTGCTTTCCTGCTGCGATGAGTTTTATGAGATATACGATGTCAAAGAGGGCGATACCGTCAAGGTGACCTTCGGCGCCGACGGCTTTTTGCCGTCTGTCAGAGAGCTCAGAGTCAGGGCGGCGACGCTTACCGACTATGAAAACTCCAACGGAATGACACTTGTCATGTCGGAAAAGATGTTCAAAGAGATATACAAGGACAAACCTCTGAACGTCTTCATCAGCTGCAGCGATCCCGAAGCGGCGGCGAAAGTCATCAGGGATCACTCGGCGGATATGGTGTCGGGCATTCAGACCCGCGAGGAATACCGCGAGGAAGTGCGTCAGAACAGCAGCAGTATGATGGTGATAATAGACGCAGTCATCGCACTGGCACTGGGCGTGACCTTCATAGGAGTAGTCAGCAACTGCCTGATCGGTTTTGAGGGCAGAAAGCGCGAGTGCGCGGTGCTGATGTCGACATCGCTTTCAAGAGAAAAGCTCTCGAAGATGTTTCTGACAGAAAGCGCCATAGCATCCGGCGCGGCGCTGGCAGCGGCGTTACCGCTTCAGGCATTTCTCTACAGGGTGTTCGTGAGTGTCCTTGACGGACTTATGATCACGATACCCGTACACATCAGCGGCGCCGGCAGCGCGGTGCTGGCGGTCATAATGTGGGCGGTGTTCACACTTTCGGCGCTGTTCCCGATAAAGGCGCTAAGGAAGATGAATATTGCGGTTCAGCTCAAATACGAATAACGGAGGAATCACTATGGATCTGATAGAAGTAACAAACGTAAGCAAGACCTTTGGCAAGGGCGCGGCAGCGGCTAAGGTGCTGAACAACGTGTCGCTGAACGTGGCGCAGGGCGAATTTGTATCCCTCATGGGAGCGTCGGGCAGCGGCAAATCTACGCTGCTGTATCTGATCGGCGGGCTGGACAGAGATCTCGAAGGCAGCATAAAGGTCTGCGGCAAGGACATCACAAAGATGAAGGAGCGCGATCTTTCAAGGCTGCGTCTGGAGACGACGGGATTTATCTTCCAGTTCTACAATCTGGTGCAGAATCTGAGCGTCGAGGACAATATCCTGCTGCCCGAGCTGACAAAGGGCAGAAGCAGAGCTGAGCTGAAAAAAGACCTTGACGAGATACTTGAGATCACGGGACTTTCTGACAAGCGCAAGTCCATGCCCAACGAGCTTTCGGGCGGTCAGCAGCAGAGAACGGCTATCGCAAGAGCGGTCATCGCCTCGCCCCAGCTTATCCTCGCCGACGAAGCGACGGGCAACCTCGACTCGGTGTCGGGCACAGAGATCATGAATCTTTTCTTGAGGATAAACAGGGAGAAGAACATCACCATCTTACAGGTCACCCACAGCGAGGAATGCGCGGCATACGGCACGAGGACGGTAAGACTTGCAAACGGGCAGATAATGTGATATACTGGAATAAAGCCGAAGCTCGGGCTTTGACTGTGATCTTTCCCGAAAGGGAGCGATACTATGCCCAACATTCTTATAGCAGACGATGAGAAGGAGATCATCAGGCTGCTGAGGATATATCTCGAATCGGACGGCGTGACCGTGTTTGAAGCCAACGACGGTGCGCAGGCGCTGGATATCCTTGAAAAAGAGGATATCGATCTGGCGCTGGTGGACATTATTGCCGAAAGCTACTGCGACTTTGAAGACAACGGCATCGAGCTGAATATAGACATCCCAGACGAGGCGATAATGATAAACGCCGACAGGAGCGAGCTGAAGCGGGCGGTGACGAATCTGATAGTCAATGTCTACAAGCATAATCCGAGCAATATCAGGGCGAGGATATCTGTTGCCGAGGAGAGCGGCAGAGCCGAGATCAGGGTAGCCGACAGCGGCGACCCGCTTCCCGAAGGCGTGGACATCTTCGAGCCCTTTGTGACGGAAAACACCGCGAGAACGGTCGGCCGAGGAACGGGTCTGGGGCTGGCGGTGACAAAGCGCGTCATCGAGCGTCACGGCGGAGAGGTGAAAGTCCGCCCCGCAGCCGACGGCTACACGAAGGAGTTCGTGATAAGGCTGTGACCACACAACATAGAACAGAGAACCGCTTCGCAGACCGAGGCGGTTTTTTATATTGCTCCTGCCGGTTTCGGGCGAGGGAAACGTTTGTGTATCCCTACAAAAGAATGCGGCGGGATTTATGCAATCCTACAAAGTCCACGGAAAAACCGTCGGGGTGATATTCTTTTTGAAAAAATAGTGCTATAATAGAGGTGGAAGTTTGACAAGACGCAATAGTCTGAGAGGAGCGAAGGATATGAAACTACCGCTGAGGGTTCTGAGTACGGCAGCTGCGGCGGCGCTGCTGATGAGCAGCTTTCCCGTGAATGTGCTCGCCGCCGATGGGGACGGCATCACGGAGGGCAGGTTTAAGTATATGCCCTCGTCGGAGGACGCCCCCGAGGAGGACAGCTTTTTTTACAGCGACAGCTATTTTGCAGGCTCGCCCGCCGAAGAGGACCCGCATCTGAGAAGTATGTCAATGGCGCTGGCGATGTCGACCATCGAGGAGCGCGGCTCGTCGTGCGTTTCCGAGCTTTACAGGAGCATAGGCTTTGAGGACATATCCGTCGGGGACATGAACGACACCCCGACGAAGGACACCATCGGCACGGCGATAGCTCACAAGACCGTCGGCTCGCAGGAGCTTGTGGCTGTGGCGGTTAGGGGCTCGAAGTATTACAGCGAGTGGGCCGCCAACCTGACAGCTGGAGCCGAAGGCAATATCGATGGCTTTGAAGAGCCTGCCGAAAAGGTCATGGACAGGATAAGGAAGTATATCAGCGACAACGGGCTTGAAGGTGTAAAGCTATGGATCACGGGATATTCGAGAGGCGGCGGAGTCGCCGACCTGACGGGGGCGTACATCACCGCCCACCCCGAGGAATTTCAGACTTCGGCAGAGGATGTTTTTGTCTACACCTTTGAATCTCCGCGAACCTGCGCAGACGACACTGTCTATGAAAACATACACAACGTGAGAAACAGGAACGACATAATAAACTATGTCTATCCCGAAAAATGGGGGATACATTCCTGCGGAAAGGACGAGTGGATCGGCGGGGAAAAGACCTTTGACATCAAGATCTTCGGCTTTGATGAAGGCGGCGCCGCGATCATTGACGACGGCGACACGGTGGGCAGGCAGGATTTCCTCGAAGAGTTCATAGACGAGCTGACAAAGGACATCACAAGAGAAAGCTTCTCGGGAGAGCGGGACGATCGCATCGCGGAGCTGATACTTATCTGCATGGACAGGACTCCCGAGGAACGTCAGAGGCTTACCGACTACATAAAGGAGAGCTTCTCGGGCGATATCATGGACAAGCTCTCGCCGCTGATGACGGATATTTTCACGGTGATGGCGCACAATACCGACGAGGCTTACAGAATGCTGGCTGACGATGTCGAGGCGGCGCTGGCTGAAAAGTACAAAGCCGATCTGCTGGCGGGAAAGGATATCCCCCTGACCGAAGCAGAGCTTCAGACGGTGCGGGATTCGGTGTATCCTCTGCTGAGGAATGTGGGGCCTTGTCTGGTGAGAGATTTCTGCCACGTCAAAGGCGTTGACACCGACGAGACTCTGCCCGATGGCTATTACGATCCATTTGACCCGAGGGCGGCAGAACCCGACGAGACTCTAAACGCCGCGGAAGCCTTTGTCAAAGACAGCAGTCTGGGAGACGGCATATACTCCCGCAGTCAGCCGCTTTACTATTTCGCCACGCTGGCTAAGTGTTCCGATGAGATAGTGTGGGAGCACACCGCTCAGTGCGTATGGGAGCTGGTGAAGGCCGAGGACAGCTATTACGACGAGCCGGAGCCTCAGAGAGGCAGGGCGGAATACTTCGGCCGTGTGATCGACGAGGAGACCCTCTACGACGATCAGGCACTCAGGGACATCGGTTTTAACGACACGGATATCGAGTATCTGAAAAACGGGCTGGACGTTTCCTACCGCATAGAGTATGATCTCTCGGAAGCCGTACCCTACGAGAACGCTTCTGGCGACAGCAAAAAGAAGCTGGACGAATATCTCAAGGAGAATCCGATGAAGCTTCATTACAGCTTTGTCACCGGATTCTACCCCGCAAGGCAGAGGGGCAGCGAAGAACCCGAGAAGCTTTCCGGCATTACCGACGTCAAGGGGCAGTTCGGGATAGCTTCCGCCGATTTTGGCAGCGGTGAGAAAGTGCTGGAGAACGGCAGTCTGAGGTTTGTCTATCTCGGCGGAGACAAGGCGGCGGAGACTGAGATCAAGCCGATATCCGACACGGGAGACAGCATACGCTTCGAGTTCGTTTTTCTCGGCACGGGCGACTATGCTATGCTGTACGAGCAAAAAAGCGATTCCTCCGACAGCAGCTCGGGCGGTTCGGGCAGTTCGTCTTCGGGCGCTGCACCGAGAGGCGGAGACGAGAACCCAGCCACGGGAGCAGGCGCTTCCGCAGCGGCTGTGATACTCTCGGCGGCTGCCGTGATGGCGGTCAGAAGGAAGCAGTCGGGTCAGCGCCGATAAGACAAGCAAAAAAGCACAGTCTGTGAAAAATACAGGCTGTGCTTTTGATATTTTCGGTCAATGCCGTGATCTTTTGCCGCGGGTCATGAATGTCTCCCTCAGCGAGACTATCTTGTCGGCAGTACAGACTATCCACGCCTCGCGGCTTCGCGGCAGGCGCGTGATGTTCAGCGGCCACATATGGGAATGGATCACATGAAGTGTGCGGTCGTCCAGCTTGAAGTGGAGACGCGCGTTCCGTGCCGCCTCTGCGGCGTGGGTGTAGCCGTGTGTCTTCTGTCCGGGGCGGGTCTTGTCGTGCCAGTCGTAGAGGAAGTAGTCGTGCAGCATGGCGCCCGTGATGAGCACCTTCTTATCCGAGTGCAGGTGCAGCCGTCTGTCTATCCCGAGGCTCAGCTTGGTCACCGCCTTGCAGTGGTCGAATGTGGACACGGTGCCGTGCTGGGTGAATGACTTCATCTTCCTGACCCTGTGGTCTTTTGTGAGCCCGCCGAATACTCTTGCCGCGTTACGGTCGGGAAAGAGCCTGATGCTTTTCATGGTGTATCACTTCTTGATCTTTTTGATCTTCCTGATCCTTGCCTTTTTGTTTGCGTTCTTTTTCGCGCCGTCTAGGGTATCGCATATCTCGAATACAAGCTCGATGACGTCGCCGACAAGACCTGCGGTCCTGCCGATTATCCTTGCGGCTTTGCCGATGATCCGTCTCATAGCCTTAGTCCTCGGTAACGTGACCTGCGATGCCGACCTCGTCTGCGTAGAACTCCAGCTCGTCGAACTCGCTCTCGGCAAGCTGGCGGAAGTATCCCGAGATAGCGCTCTGCACCATTATCAGCACAACGTTTTCCAGCACGTTGCGTTCGCGGTTGGAGAGCCCCTCGTCGGGGAGGTGGGCGTTGACCCTGTCGCGTATCTCGTCACCCGACCAGAGTCTGCCGTTTTCCGCCTCGTATATGACCGTGCAGAGCAGATTGTAGAGCTCGGTATCGTGCAGGATATCGTCGTCCATGCGGATAACGTCGCCGTTGACTATCATCATCAGCTTGGTGATATCATCGAGTCTAAGGGTGCCGCGCATGATGTTTATCAGCAGAATCCTCACCACCGAGCGCTCGCCGTACTTTTTATTGACGCTGGGCGTCACCCAGCCTCGCTTTATCCAGTTCTGTATGGTGGTGCCTTCGAGCCCTGTTATCTGTGAAAGCTGCGACAGCGAGACCCCGCCCGTCGCGGTGATTATCGGCGATATCAGCGCGTATGTATCGTTTCCCGCGCGGTGGTCAAAGGGTATAGCCGTACCCGGAAGATATGGCAGCATAGGTTATTTCCTCCATGTGATAAGTTTTTGTCTCCTTTTGACAGGTTCACTAGTATTATATCACAGGTTACCGGCGACGTCAAGCTTTTTCTTTCTGAGGTAGGTGGGTGCGGGGTTACAGTCTCCCCGAGTCAATATGATAATCATTCAGCCCGCTGAACAGCGCGAATGCCATCTGACGGCGGTAGCCCTCCTGCTCCAGCTTCGCAGCTTCCTCGGGATTCGATATGAACCCGCACTCCGCCATCACCGCAGGATTCTTGCAGTTGCAGAGCAGATACAGCTCGTCGTCCATTGCTTTCGTTTCGCGGTCGTTGTCGGGCTGGAGATCGCCGCGTATCCTCGCCCGCAGACACTCCGCCAGCCGTCCGCCCTCGGGGTTCTCCTTGTGATAGAACATCTGCGCACCGCTGTACTTGGGGTCGGTGAAGCGGTTCTGGTGTATGGATATGCAGACCGCGTCCTCGGTGTTGAACAGCTCAAGCCTGTTCTCCATGTCCGAGAGTTTCTGCTTACGAAGCCCCTCTGTGCCGCTGTCGTAGATGGAAATGTCCTCGGTGCGGGTCATGACAGTATTATACCCGCAGAGCCTGAGCATATCCGAAAGCTTCAGCGCCATGTCGAGATTCAGACCTTTTTCGGGAGTGCCGTCCACCGACACTCCGCCGCCGTCCTCGCCGCCGTGACCCGCGTCGATGACCACTATGGGTCTGTCTGTGTTTTTCGTTACAGGTGCCGATGTTTTTATGGCACTCTCATTCACCGCCGAGCAGGAGCAGAGCGCTGCCGCCGCGACTGCTGCCGCTGTTATTATCGTCTTACGCATAATGCATACCTCCTATGAAATGTACAGGCTTATTTCCATATCAAATCATATGAGGCAGCGGCATAAAATATACAAGGCGCCAACAGTACGCAGGCGCCTCAAAAGTTATGTTTATTCTTATTTGTCGTCGTCGATGTCGGCAGGCGGCAGCAGCACGTTCATGCCGTAGGTCAGCGTCATAAGGCTGTCGCCCAGGTGGACGTTTTCCACCAGAATATCGTCGTAGCCGATGGAGAGGTCGTAGTGCGAGAAATTCCAGAACGCCTTGACGCCCATCTGCACGAGGGTGTCGGCTATCTGCTGAGTCTCAGCCTTGGGGATACAGAGCACTGCCATGACGGGATGACGTTCCTTGCAGAACTGTTCCAGCTCGTCGATATGCCGCACGCTGAGACCGTCGCCCACCGAAGTGCCGATTATCGAGTCGTTCTTATCGAATATCCCCACCAGCTCGCAGCCGCGGGTATCGAAGTGTATGTGCGTGGTGATCGCTCTTCCGAGGTTGCCCGCGCCGATGATGATGGTGCTGAACTTTCTGTCAACGCCGAGTATCTTGCCTATCTCCTCACGCAGTTCGTCAACATGATAGCCGTAGCCCTGCTGACCGAAACCGCCGAAGCAGTTAAGATCCTGCCGTATCTGCGAAGCAGTAAGCTGCATCCTGCGGGACAGTTCCCCCGATGAGATGCGTTCGACGCCTTGTTTTTTAAGTTCTCCCAGAAATCTGTAATATCTCGGAAGGCGCTTTACAACAGCCGCCGAGATAGCTCCTTTTTTCGCCATATAGTCTGCACGCCCCGTGATTACTTGAAAGCCTTCTCCAGCTCTTTTGCAAGATTCTCGAGGTCTTTCTTTGTGTTGTTAACGATCTTCTCTGCCTCCGAGCCCTTGTACTTTGTCTTGGCCTTTTCGACCTCTGGCTCGATAGTCTTTTCTGCTTTCTGCATAAGCTTGTCTATCTCTGTGCCTATCTTTTCAAGCTCTTTCATTATCTCATCTATCATTTTGAGTGTCCTCCTTCTGTAGTGTAGAGCGGCGTTTTTCGCTTTCGCAAAGGCTTGCAAAGCAAGACTTTCCGTTTTTATTATATCACAATTTTTTTCTCATTTCAATAGCTTAAAAAAATTTCACATCAATTTCAACGTGTATCAACATGGCGGCGGGATCCGCCGTCTTGACTGCTTTTGGGGTTTCCGTCATTGACTTTTTCGGGGCTCTGTGCTATAATTGGAAGGTACTATTATTCCGAAAGGAGATGCAGCTGTTGCAGACCTATGATATGTTGTTCCTCTTCGCGTTCCTGCCTGTCTATATGGGTCTGTTTGCGATAACTCCCCCTAAACGCCGCGCCTGGACTATTGCCCTCGGCAATCTGGTGATCGCTGCTTCCTGCGGTCTGCGCTGCGCTGCGGTCTATGTGATCTGTACCGCAGTCTGCTATTTCTCGGGTATCGCGATTTATAATATGCGTAACAATGAACAGCGGAAGACTTGGCGTAAAGCTCTGGCGGCGGGGAATATCCTGCTCGCGGCGGCAGTGCTCCTGTTGTGTTCTCCGAGAGGTGTCGCCATGCCTGCGCTCATGCCATTCAAGACGGCTCTGCTGGCGGTGCTTCCGCTGAATATGATATCTTACATCATCGATGTCACACGCTGTGACTGCGAGGCTCAGACTAATGTCGCGCAGCTTGCGGCGTATATCGGATTCTTTCCGACGGCGGGATACGGTCCCGTTTACAGATACAAGACGGTGCAGTCTTCCTTCGCCGAGCCGAAGCCCGATGCGGGCAAGCTTTCTGAGGGGATACGCTATTATATAATGGGGCTTGCGGCGTATGTAGTTGTTGCCGTAAGACTGGCGGAACTCCATCAGGAGCTGCTTGCCACCTCTGCCTCCCAGCTTCGCGGCGGTGCTGTGTGGATGGGAACGCTCGTCTATTATGCAGGCTTCGGCACATCGGTCATCGCCAGCGTCTTTATGGGACACGGTCTTGCGGTGATGCAGGGCATACGCACGGGGCACTGCTTCAGAAGAAGATTCATGCAGCCGGTAGTTGAACGCAGGCTTCGGGAGTTCAATCTGCCGCTCTGCCGCTGGCTGAGGGACTATGTGACCATGCCGCTGAGGAGAGCTGGCATCGCCGCCCCTGCTGCGACGGCAGCGGCGATACTGCTGGGTGCGCTCTGGTATGATCTGAGCGTCGGCTGGCTGGCGGCGGGACTGCTGCTGGCTGCGGCGGTGACGGTCCAGGGAAAGCTTGCGAAGGGCCAGAAGCCCGCGGAGCCATTTATAGTTATCGTCAGCGCCGCTGCGAAGGTCATCACATTTGCAGCCGTAGCCTGCGGCGCGGTGTGGGAGTACATAAGCGGAAAGGCGGGGCTTGCGCTGTTCGGGTCGGGCAGCACGGATGACAGCTTCTTCTACACCTTTTTCGGCGAGGCTGTCCTGCCGACGGTTCTGGGACTTGTCATTACAGGCTCGCTGTTGCATTCGCTGATAAACAGAATGAATCTTCGCTGGTTCAAGCTGGTGCTCCCGCTTACCGAGCTGGTATTTTTAGCTATCGCGACAGCGTATATGGTGAGGTGAGGCGGCATGAAAAAAATCTTTGACTACGTTACCATCGTTATCTTCTTTGCTTTCTGCATATTCCCGCTGGCGGGGTCGCTGTTTACCGATTCGGGCAGCGAAAACATCACGGGAAGCCGGAGCAGGGGCGACTATCTGAAAAGCAGTTTTCCCATGAAGCATAGCTGGGACAGGCTGTATTCCGTCACCGCGAGGACGTGGGGTCAGCGCGAGTTTGACGGAGTTTACTACGATGAAACAGACGATCGGCTGATAAAGCTTTTCACGGAATACGACGATAAAAAGCTGTCGCGTTCGGTGGAGACGGTGAACAAATACAAAAAGCAGCACAGCCGTATGCCCGTGTACGCTATGGTGGTGCCGACGGCTTCGGGCATCTATCGCGAAAACCTGCCCGAAGCCCTTGAGGCTGTGGATCAGCAGAAGCTGATAGACGACATTTACTACCGCATCGACGAGGATATAACCCCTCTCGATGTGTTCAGCGAGCTTTATTCGGTGAGAGACAGCTACATCTATTTCCGCACCGACAACCGCTGGACTCAGACGGGCGCCTACGAAGCCTACATGACGGTAGCCCGCAAGCTGGGAGCCGCGCCTTACGGCGCCGAGAACTACGACATCGAGTTCACGAACGTCCCCTTCTACGGCGAGCTGTCGAGGATATCATTTGTCACCGACATTCAGGCTGACATGATAGACGCCTACCGCTGCAAGTACGGCAGCTACGTGCGTTCATGCAGTGCTATCCGCGAGCGTCAGATATACACCAAAGCTTCAGTTTACAGCAGGGGCGCGCTGAGCAATTCCGACAAGTACACCTTTTTCTTAGGCTCGACGGACTACCGCAGCGTGCAGATAGACAGCACGGCAGACGACCAGCCGAGGATACTGATAATCGGTTCCGATTACGCCAACTGCTTTGTGCCGTTTCTCGCTCCGAACTACTCGAACATCACGCTGATAAATCCCGACGAACTGGGCAAGAAGAAGCTCACCGACATAGTCACCCCCGAGGAC
>CAMVIL010000008.1 GCA_947167535.1 uncultured Ruminococcus sp.
CTTGAAGGTCAGCGGAGTCTCCACCTCGGCGCGTTCCATGGGGAAGACGTAACGGCCGCCCTGAAAATGCTCATGTGCCAGTATCGAACCGCCCACGATAGGCAGGTCAGCGTTGGAGCCCACGAAGTAGTGAGGCAGAATCCCGACTATCTCCAGAAGCTTGTCAAAGGCTCCCTTGTCTATCACCATAGGGGTATGTTTTTTATTGAAGACTATGCAGTGTTCGTTGTAGTAAACGTAGGGGGAGTACTGGAATCCCCAGTCCTCGCCGCAGACGGTCAGCGGAGCGATGCGGTGGTTCTGTCTGGCGGGGTAGTTGACCCGCCCCGCGTAGCCCTCGCACTCACGGCAGAGCATACACTTAGGGTAGCCCGACTGTTTAGCGGTCTTAGCCGCCGCGATAGCCTTAGGGTCTTTCTCGGGCTTGGAGAGGTTGATAGTGATATCCAGCTCGCCATATTCGGTCTGTGTTTTCCATCTGACGTCGCGGGCGATGCGTCCCCGTCTGATGTAGTTGGTATCGCAGCTGAACTTATAGAATCTGTCGGTAGCCTTTTCGGGCGACTGCTTATAGTCCCCCCAGACCTCGCGTGCGACGGCACTGGGCGGCGGAGTGATGCACCCCATCAGCTTAGTATCAAAGAGGTCGCGGTAGACGATGCTGTCCTCGCAGAGCCCCTTCTCCACAGCGTACTCCAGCAGTTCATCGAGAGTCCCGTCGAGGTCGACCCCCGGGAGCTCTTCCGCAGGCTCGTCGTAGTCCTCGATATGCAGAGCTTCCAGCAGGCGGTTAGTGCAGTAGGTGGTGTCCATCGGGTCGATAAGACCCTTTTCCCTGCCGTAGGCTATCAGCTTTTTTATGCTTAAATTTATGTCAGTCATTTTTGTCCTCCATACAACGATACCGCACTTTTCACAGTGCGGTATCCGTGTCTGTTCAGATGTCGATTATTACCTTGCCTGCATAGCTCGGCGATACCTTAACCGCCTTGTCGGTGTTCGCCACCTTCACGGTAAAGCTCTTGTCAGTGCCGGTGTACTCGCATACGATGATGTTGCCGTTGCGGGTAGCAGTCAGCTCGAATACCTGCTTCGCCTCGGTGTCGTATACCTTCGCAGTTGCTGTCTTGCCGTCCTCCAGCTCGTAGATGACAAACTCCGCGCCGTTGAGATAGTCGTACTCAATGTCGCCCTTGAAGTCGCCGTATGCGATAATGCTGTTGGGTCTTGCCAGCGCAGGAATCTCAAGGTAGCTGCACTTGTGGGTGTACCACTTGCCGCCCTCAAGCACCTTGCCGGTGATGATGTCAGTCCATCTGCCCTCGGGAACGTAGTACTGCGCGATGCCCTCTTCGTTGAGTATCGGTGCTACCAGAATGTTGTCGCCGAACATATACTGTCTGTCAAGAGTCAGACAGCTGGGGTCGTCCGCGAAGTCTATAACCATAGCTCTCATCACAGGCACGCCCACCTCGTGGGTCTTGATAGCCTGCGACCAGATGTAAGGCATCAGCTTACCCTTTAAGTTCGCGAAGAATTTCAGCACGTTGGAGCAGCCCTCAGGCTCTCTGGAGTCGTCGTCGAACAGCCACGGCACGCGGTAGCTCTGGTTGCCGTGGAGACGGCTGTGGGAGCTGAACATACCGAACGCCGCCCATCTCTTGTAGATGTCAGCAGGAGCGGTAGCCTCGAAGCCCGCCATGTCGTGGGAAGTGTAGCCGAAGCCTGAGATACACAGCGACAGGCAGCCTCTTACGACCTCAGCCATGGAGTTGTAGTTGCCCGAACAGTCGCCGCCCCAGTGAACGGGGAACTTCTGACCGCCTGCAGTAGCGGAACGCGCGAACAGGCAAGCCTTGTTCTCGCCGTAGTATTCCTTCAGCACGTTGAATGTGCATTCGTTGTAAAGGTAGGTGTAGTAGTTGTGCATCTTGATGGGGTCGGCGCCGTTGAAGTACTTGATACCCTTGGTAGGTATTCTCTCGCCGAAGTCGGTCTTGAATGTATCCACGCCCATCTCGCAGAGAGCGCGCAGCTTGGAAGCGTACCACTCGCAGGCTGCGGGGTTGGTGAAGTCAACGATAGCCATACCCGGCTGCCACTCGTCGCACTGGAAGACGCTGCCGTCCTCGCGCTTGATGAAGTAGCCGTTCTCCAGACCCTCGTCAAACAGCTTGGAGCGCTGACCGATGTAGGGGTTTATCCACACGCAGGTGTGCAGGTTCTTGTCCTCGTGGAGTCTCTTGAGCATTGCGGGGGGATCGGGGAACTGGGTCTTGTCCCACTCGAAGTTGCACCACTCGTAGCCCTTCATCCAGAAGCAGTCGAAGTGGAACACCTGAAGCGGGATCTCGCGCTCAGCCATACCGTCGATAAAGCTGTTGATAGTCTCCTCGTCGTAGGAAGTAGTAAAGGAAGTAGTCAGCCAGAGACCGAAGGAGAATGCAGGCGGAAGTGCGGGCTTGCCTGTGAGGGTGGTGTAGCCGTCCAGAACGCCTGTGATATTCTCGCCGCCGAACACGAAGTATTCGAGTCTCTCACCCGGAACGGTCATGCTCACCTTGGAAACGGTATCGGAGCACACCTCATAGCTCACCTTGTCAGAGCTGTTCACGAACACGCCGTAGCCTCTGCTGGACACGAAGAAGGGGATAGACTTATAGGACTGATCGGAGCAGTTACCGCCGGCAGCATTCCACACCTCAACGTTCTGACCGTTCTTGGTGAAGGTAGTGAACTTCTCGCCGAAGCCGTAGAAGTACTCACCGACGGTAGTGTCCAGCTGTTCGCGGATATAAGTCCTCGAGGGCTCCTCGGGGTAGCTCCAGAAGGAGTCGTCGATCTGAGTCTGGATAGTTGCCTGCTTTTTGTAAGCGCTCTCCATGATAACGCCGGTAGATCTCCAGCCGCCGCTTGTCAGCTTCTTATCCTTGTAGTAGTAAGTAAAGCTCCAGTTCTCTCGGGACACAACGAGCTTGGTGTCGCCCGAGATCAGCACAGCCTCCTTGTCGTTGATCTCAACGCTGGGCTTGTAGCCGCCCTCATTGAGCACAAAGTGAGGACCGTTATCTGCGTAGCCCTTATGGTGAACTATGCTCACCTTGATGCAGTTTTCCTGAGTAGAAGTATAAGCGATCTCAAGGTTCGCACCGCCGAGAGTCATAGCACGGTTGTAGATGACCGAGGGGGTAGCCAGCACAAGAAATCCGTTTTCGATAGGTGTGATCTCATACGCCTGATTTGCGTAGTTGACCTCAAAGCCTCGCTGATTGAGCCAGAATCCGTCTGCAAATTTCATAGATCAGTCCTCCGTTTTCCGAGCATCCCGCCCACGGCGTTTTGCTCTGTATAAAGATTAAAATATTAACATATTCCCAAAGCCGAAACCTTTTGAAAACCTCGGCATTATATATATATTTTAACCCAAATCCCCCGAAAATGCAATAGCAAAATAGTAAAATACTTCACAAAATGAACTTTTAGGCGTTTTGCACGGTAAACTTTCAGGCAATTTGTTAATAACGCATATGAAGATATTCACACTGTCATCATTCATGCTTTACTATTTTGGGCAGAGGGTGCTCACTCGATCACTCGTCGATCGTATACCCAAACCCCAGCAGCGAGAACGCCTTGTCCTCGTCGCCGTCCGCCATGCTTATCTCTATCTCGTACTCGCAGTTGACGGGACTCATTCCGATACACTTTACCTGACAATTCCCCCAGCCGTTCGGATCGACGGGACTGAACTCGAAGTCGTCGTAGACCTCGCCGTCCTGCTTGACGACAATGTGCGCCTTGCCCCACGCGCCCCCCGCGACCTCGTGGTACAGCATATACACAAACTTCCCCGTGAACTTGAACTTTATCGGCTTGTTCTCGCCCTTGTACCGGTTGTACGTCCAGCCGTCGGTGAAGTGCGCAGTCTCACTGCCGTTGTACCAGGTTCCCTTGTCCACAGGCTCCAGATTAGTGTTGTCGTAAAGATGCGCGCCGTAGGGTCTGAGCTCGGTCATCGGCTCGGCAGGATAGCTGTACTCCTCGGCAGTCTGCTCCATCACCGTGTCGAAGTAGCGGTCGATCATCTCCGCCACCATCTCATGCCCCGCCTCGTTGGGGTGGGACTGGTCGTCGGAAAAGTCCTGCCAGGTCATCTTCCCGTTGTCGAACATATAGGTTATGGCGTCGCGGTAGGAAATCATCGGCAGACCGTAATACTCTCCCTGCGCCTGCATATACTCCTGACAGCTGTGACCGTTCTCCGTCACAGCAAACACCAGCACCACCGCCACGTCGTTGTCGATGAGCCGCCTGATGATGGACTCGTAAGCCTGCTGATAGTCGCCCTCGCCGCCGTCGTTCACCGCAAACTCCACGAAGCAGATGTCGGGGTCGGTATTCAGCACGTCGCGGTCGAGCCTGAGCACACCCAGCTTCGAGGGCGTACCCGCAATGCCCGCGTTGTTGTAGGTAACATTCGAGCCGTCCCCCGCGCCGAACTTCTCCTTGATGTGCTCGTAAGTGAGGTACGCCCAGCACTTCTCGGGGTAGGCGGGTGCTACCGTCATACCCTCGGTGATAGAGCCGCCGAGGTAGCTGATGTTGAGCGCCTCGCCCTCCTGTGCTGCCTTCAGCTTCTCCTGCATTTTGCTCACATTGCCGTAAGATGTCAGCGCCTTGTCTATCATAGCTTGATGCCATTCCTCGTCAGTCTCGGGTGTCTTCTCGGGCGCGGCGGTGGTCTCCGCCGCCTTAGTCTCGGACGCGCCGCCCTCAGCCTTGCTCCCGCACCCGCCAAGTGCTGCGCAAATCATGACCGCCGTAACACACGCGGCAAGCAGCTTCTTCAAATTCATAAATACTCCCTCATTTCAAATCAAATTCTCTGCTTTCAATATCCCCGGTTGGATAAACGGGATAGCTCACTATCAGTGAATCCCGTTTCCATTCGAGCTCGATTCTTTCAAACCCATGGTCGATGTGCAGCACACCCAGCCGCCTTGCCTTCCTGCCGTCTATCTGAAAAGCCTCCGTCACGCCCATGCCCTTGTCATAGCCGCTGTACACCGGAGCGCATAACACCACCGTCCGACCGCTGTCGGTGTACTCGGCGCATTTTCCGTCGCCGTAGTACCTGAGCGACTGCTTACCCGCATGGAGCCAAAGTACCGCGCCGCCGGCAAGCATTATGATAAATGCCGCCTGAGACATCAGCACACTAAACGGTCTGAGAGCGTTCGCCCTTTTCGCCGACGCGACACAGAAAACAAATCCCTCCAAAGCCGCCGCCATCATCACCAAGCCCAGCAGCGATAAAACTCTGAGAGGAGAATGCATGATAATGCGCCCGCCGCTGTATTCAAACCGCATAAGGCGATCTGCATTCCACCCCGCCGCAAATCCGAAAACACCCAAAAGCAGCATAACGCCTTGAACGATATTCACAGCCTTGCTATGTTGCTTCATAACAGCCTCCTATACAAAAATCCCTTCCCCTCCATAAGAGGGAAAGGGATAAATAGCTTAAGTTTGCACTCAACCGAAAACAACGCTTAGTTGATAACGCTCTTTTCCGTCTCCTTATCGAAGATGTGCATTCTGTTGGGATCGAGAGCAACCTGGATAACGTCCTGAGGACGAGCGGTGGATCTCGGGGAAACGCGAGCGGTCAGCGGAATGCCCTCGCAGTTGAGATACAGATAGGTCTCAGCACCCATCATTTCAGTAACTTCAACGTTAGCGTTGATAACGCCGGTCTTGGCAGCCGAGAGGAACATCTCTTCGTCGTGGATGCACTCAGGACGGATGCCGAGAACGATCTCGTGGTCTACCAGCGGCTCGAGTGCCTCGGGATCAGCCTTGGCCTCGGGAACCTCGATGGTGTACTTAACGCCGCGGGAGGTCTTGGTGTCCTCGGAACCGAACTCTACGACATACTTGCTGCCCTGCTTGAGGAGCTTAGCGTCGATGAAGTTCATCTGAGGCGAGCCGATGAAGCCTGCAACAAACTGGTTAACAGGATAGTTGTAAAGGTTCTGAGGAGTGTCGATCTGCTGGATGTAACCGTCCTTCATAACAACGATACGGTCACCCATCGTCATAGCCTCAGTCTGGTCATGGGTAACGTAGATGAAGGTTGTACCCAGTCTCTTGTGGAGCTTGGAGATCTCGGTTCTCATCTGAGCTCTCAGCTTCGCGTCGAGGTTGGAAAGAGGCTCGTCGAGAAGGAATACCTTAGGCTCACGAACGATCGCACGACCCAGCGCAACACGCTGTCTCTGACCACCGGACAGAGCCTTAGGCTTTCTGTCGAGCAGGTGGGCAATGTCAAGGACCTTAGCAGCCTCTTCAACCTTCTTGGCGATCTCGTCCTTCGGAACCTTGCGGAGCTTCAGACCGAATGCCATGTTCTCAAATACAGTCATGTGAGGATACAGAGCGTAGTTCTGGAAAACCATTGCGATATCTCTGTCCTTAGGAGCGATGTCGTTTACAAGACGGTCGCCGATGTAAAGCTCGCCCTCGGAGATCTCCTCCAGACCTGCGATCATACGCAGAGTGGTGGACTTACCACAACCCGAAGGACCAACAAGGATTATGAACTCCTTGTCCTTGATCTCAATGTTAAAGTCCGAAACAGCGATAACGCCGCCCGGATACTTCTTATAGATCTCTCTTAATGAAACACTTGCCATTTTAAATAGGACCTCCCTGAATTTATTGTTGCAATTGATAGACCACAGGCGGGTGGTCACAGGAGTCCTGCTTCTCCGCTCTGTTTTGCTATGATACTATAATAACAAATTTTTAATACAGTATCAAGAGTTTTTTTAACTAAACTTTCCGTGTATACTTTATCAACAATGACGAAATTTAACAATTGCCATCCAAATTTTACCATTCAGCGCTTCACTTCGTCAAAAGTTTTTCAACATCTTTGTGCATAATTTCCAAACACGCTCCAAGCGCCAGATCGGGCGGGATTTCAAGGTTTCCGATCGCTTCGCGCCTCAGAAACACCACCTCGTTGCCCACCGCATGAGCCATCCTTTTCACCTGATGGAACTTCCCCTCGTGGAGTATCAGGGTGAAAGAAAATGGATCCTCCTCGTCGGGGAAGGCCTCTGCGGGAAGACATTTCTCTCCTCCGTCGATCTCGATGCCCTCGGCGAATCTTGTCGCATACTCGGGTCTGTACGGCTCCACCAGACGCACCCGGTACCTCTTGGGAACGTGCTTCGCGGGCGAGAGCATATCATGCGCCAGCTGTCCGTCGTCGGTCATCAGCACAAAACCCTCGGTGTCCTTGTCCAGCCTTCCCGCAGGGAAAAGCCCCCGCCTGTTGAGCTCCGGCGGGATAAGGTCATACACCGTCGGACTGTTCCCCTCCCTCGCCGAGCAGACATACCCCGCAGGCTTGTTCAGCATTATATAAAGGTACTCCTTATACTCTATCCTCTCGCCGTCGAGGGTGACCTCGTCCGACTCGCTGACCTGAAGCCCCGCGTCGGAAGCGGCCCTGCCGCTTACAGCCACCCGTCCCGCGCGTATGAGCTTCTTGACGTCCGCCCGCGAAAGATCGGTGCGCTGTGAGGAAATATATTTATCCAGTCTCAAGCTGTCCTCTCCTATTTAAAAGAGGCAGATCACCGTCCGCCTCTTTGTAAGTCTTATTCCTTGTGATCTTCCTTCCAATCCTCAAGTCTTGCCTGCTCGGACATAGCACTTACGGGATTGAACGCCATATTGCTGCTGAACTCGCCGTTCTTGGTAACGCTCAGGGTGATATTAGTAAAGGAAGGCTCGCCGTTTGCAACGAACACCTTGCTCAGCTCCATGATCTGCTTGATGATCTCGACTCTGTTCTTCTGAGCCTCTTCCTTGTCCATCTCAAAGCGGTCGAACATATCATCGCCGTCGATGATCTCGCCGTCGTTCATTATCATGCGGTTGAAATAGAAGACGCCGTTCTCGTTGTTCTCTGCATAGAAGTAGGCTACCTTGTAGTCTGCGTCGTCAGGCAGGAAGCTGAAAAACTCGGTGCCGAGAGCCTCGTAGATCGTCTTAGCCTGAGTCTGGATCTCCTCCAGCTTCTCCTGAGGAATGTCTCTGGGAGCGGGTCTCAGGTCGGTCTTCTCGACCATCTCGCGCCATCTGCCGTAGCGGATATCCTCTTCGCCTTCAACGAGGGGCTCGGAAGTGATGTCCACCTTCACCTGACCGTCGTTCATCATAACGAGGGATACAGCGTTGCAAGGCTTCTTGGTGAACGCCTCTGCCGACTTGCGGAAAAGGAAGAACGCCTGCTGGAGCCTGTCCTCTCTCGACACCATGTCGGGAAGGCTCATGCCTGTCCTCTCGGGGATATCGGACTTCTCAAGGAACTGTCCCCTTGTAGTAAAGCAGCAGAGGTCGTCGACATAGCCCTCACTCTGCAGCTCTGCATAGTAGTAACCTATAAGCATCTGCTGCGGGAACAGCACTCTCACGCGCTGAGCCAGCAGTACAACTCTTTCCTGAAAAAGCTCCTCGGGAGCCATGGTGCTCTCGTCCTTAACGGGCGCTTCTTCCTCCTCGCCCTCCTCAGTCAGAGCCTCTTCCTCTTCCTGCTTCTGGTTGAGCAGTTCCTCGAGATCCTCGGTCTCAGCGTCCTGTTTTTTCTTGCCAAATAAAGCCATTGTGCTCTCTCCAATCCAAATTAATTTTGCTTCCTCACCACTGCATATTCGTCGCCGTTGCGGTAAAACCTGCAGGAGCTGCTGCCTTTCGAGAAGCTTCCGCGAAGCTCCATCTCATAAACATCGTCCTCGTCCATATCGGCGGTGCAGTAGTATTCTTCGTATTCCTCGTCGTATGCGTAATACGCACAGTCATCGCACTGTGCCAAAGCTCACACCTCGACTACCTTCCTGTCAACGGGGAAGTATTTCTTGTTCTCCGCAAAAAAGAAGTGTGTGACAACAGCCGCCGCTGCAAGCAGCGCCGTAACAACGCCTATCACCGCAAAAACTTTGACCGCTGTTTTCATAGCGTTACTCCTTTCAGACAAAAGCGTCCTCGTCGATATCGTCGTCAAGCTCCTCGCCGTTGAGAAGCTTTCTCAGCGCGTCCACCTCTTCCTCGGTGAGGGTAACGCCCTTGCCCATGCGGGTGTGATCGGGGTTCCACTCGCGGATATCCCACTTGGGCTCCCTCTCGTTCCAGCTTATCTTGTTAAGCTCCTTAGTCCAGCCTCTCGCGTTCTGCGAGAGCACACCGAAATGCTCGGTGATCTCAAACTTTAATTCTGCCATTTCAAACTGCTCCTTTATCTTTATTGTTATAGTTTACCTGTTTTTTATCTTGTCATAAGCCTGTTCTCCAAGCTCGACTGCCTTTGAAAAATGCGTCGCCGTCGCTATCAGGAGTATCACTATGCCCGAGAACACCCCCGTCCATGTGCCGCCTATCTTCCACGCCGTCCCGATAAAGCAGAGACTGCCGAGGAAAGAGGTCACCGCGTCGGGTCTCCTCAGATAGTCAAGCGACAGCAGCACCAGAAGCGCCAGACATCCGTATGCCGCGCCCCAGCTCGCCCACAGCGTCAGGAATATACCCGCCGCACCGCCGAGCTTGATGAGATCCTTGCCGGACATCGCGCCGAATGCCGCCGCAAACGCGAAAGCCAGCAGACAGGTAGCAGTCAGTACGATGTGGTAATACCAGCATACCACCGAAAAAGCCGCCGCCGCGACTCCCGCCGCTATCAGCTTCTTCTCGCCGATGCTCAGAAGCAGATCGGATATCTTCTCGGGAGCGATAGCCAGCACAGCTTTCCAGACCGGCTGAACGTTCAGCGCAAGTATCACCGCGAACATCACGGGGAGCACAAACATCGCCGCCGTGTGCATGGTCTCGCTGGTGTGCTGTGTGACGCTCACTACCGTCATGACAAGCAGAAGCGAGCTGTTGAGTATCAGCTTTTTGAGCCTCAGGTCAAAGGGCACTATCGTCCGCGAATCGTATGCTCTAACCGCAAACACCGCCACATAGGAAACGACAGTGGTGATGGGCGGTCCGAAGAGCCCTATCCTCGGTATCAGTATGATGTTCAGCGTGATGTTGATAACGCCCGCTACAAGACTCGTCACCAGCGAGCGCTTGGTCTTGTTGGACGCCAGATATATCGAACCCATAAAGGTGGTACAGCAGGAGAATATGCAGGAGTATATGAGTATCGGCGCATACATGGCGCTCTCCCATACGTCCTTGCCCATCCATATCTGAGTCAGCGGAGCGCATATCATCAGACAGCCCGCCGCAAGTATATAAAGCAGGCACTGGTTCAGATGGAACACGTTGCTGTAAAACCTGTCCCTGTTCTTTGACTTGTCCTCCATAATGGCGGACATATTCCACGCCTGCCCGAACATCAGGTATACGGTAGACACAAGGTTCGCTATCTTGTAGGAAGCCGAGAGTATGCCGTTCCTGTCCGAGCCGAGATAGTGTGTGGTCATGAATGAGTCGGAGCTGTTGGTGATGAGCCACATTATCTGCGCGGGGATCAGCGGCAGTGAGTAGCTTATCATCAGCTTCAGCATCTTCCTGTCGATGTGCCTGATGTCGATGTATCTCCACAGCCGCGCCGCAAACATCATGAATACGGTAGACATAGCGTCCGCCGCGATTATCGACCAGAGATATCCCACGTTGCCCATCTTGAGCACTACTATAAAGAGGATAGTGCCGACAAGCGTCAGCGCCGAGTTGACTATCGCCGTTATCGCGAACAGAAGCACCTTGTCCAGCGCCCGCAGGAAGTTGGAATACACCAGCTTTATCGAGGCGCAGAAAATATAGATGAATATCAGCAGAGAGTAGTTGTGCAGATACTTGTCCGCCACACCGGTGACGGCGACTATCGGGAGCACCACCGCCAGCACCGCCAGACCCGCCGCACAGGCGACGTTGGCGATGGAGAAGACCTGCTTTTTGTCGTAAGCCTTGTCAAGCCCGAACCTCACCACCGACTCGCTTATGGTCAGCGTGACTATCGGGATGAGCCAGTTGGCTATCTGCTGGAGAACGTCGTTGACTCCAAGCTCTGCTCTGGTCAGATAGTTCGTGTAGACGTTGACCAGAAGGATTATCAGCAGCTTCGAGCTGAAGGACCCCAGTGCAAACAGCAGCGTGTTGGATACCAGCTTTTTGTATCCCGAGCTGCCTGCGGTACTTTCAGATGACATAAGTCGAATACTTTCCTTTCATTCCCCGCCGCATTTCGGCGGTCATTTCCTTTTAATATATGGTATCAGACTTTATTATACCACACTTGAATAATAAATGCAATAGTTTTCAACGGGCTTTTTCAAGTTCAACATATAGCTATTATAAACATTTGTGAAATATAAACAAAAAGACCATGGTCAATTGATATAAAGTTACGATTTTGATTTTTTTGCTTAAATTCTCTTTGACAATTTCAGATTTTGTGGTAAAATATATATTAGGTAACACTAGATTCTGATGACCGCTGTGGGGTAATGGATATCCTGCTGCGGTTTGTGAGGTCTCATGACGACCTTGCATATAGTACGAAAGGGGCAATCTAATTTATGTCTAAGATCATTGCGGTAACCTCAGGTAAGGGAGGTACGGGCAAGTCGTCTATCAGCGCCTGCCTCGGCTATGCACTCGCAAAGCAGGGCAACAGAACTCTGATAATAGAGCTCGACTTCGGTCTGCGCTGTATGGATATCATGCTCGGTATGCAGGGCAACATCACTTATGACCTCGGCGATGTACTTGAAGGCACCTGCGATGTAAATAAGGCTACAACCACCGTTAAGCTCGCTAACAACCTTTCGGTGCTCTGCGCTCCGTCCGATCCCTTCGTTCAGCTCAAGGCTGAGGATATCGAGAGGATCACTTCCGAAATGAGAAAGTACTTTGAATACATCATCATTGACACCTCCGCAGGTATCAACGGTTCGGTATTCGATATCGTTACTAACTCCGACCTTATCCTTATAGTTACTACCCCCGACCCTGTTTGCGTCCGCGACGGCAGAATGATGTCGGATGAGTTCTATAAGAGAGGCAACCAGAAGCAGAGACTTATAATCAACAAGGCAAACACCCGCATCTTCGAGTATGAAGAGATGGACGACCTTGACGCTATTATAGACACCGTCGGCGTACAGCTTCTCGGCGTTATCCCCGAAGACAGCGCTATCCCGCTGGCTACCGGCAAGGGCGCTCCCCTTTCCTCCAGCTCTCAGGGCTTCCTCGCATTCTCCGCGATCTCCCGAAGGATCAAGGGCGAGCATATCCCGCTGTCTATCAAGGCCAAGTAATACGCATCTGCGGCACGGGGCTGAGTAAGCCTCAACTTGTGCGCAGGACAACATTTTTTAGACTTATCGGCGCCGATATTTCCGGCGCGGCTGTAATCAAGCTGACAATGTATTTGGGGTGATCATTTTGAATATTGCGCTTATAGCACACGATACCAAAAAGGAACTGATGGTGCAGTTCTGCATAGCATACTGCGGCGTACTCAGCCGTCATGACCTTTGTGCTACGGGAACCACAGGAAAGCTGGTTTCCGAAGCCACGGGACTCAGGATACAGCGCTACATGAGCGGCGTTCAGGGCGGTGCTCAGCAGATAGCGGCACGTATCTCCTGCAACGAGATAGACCTGCTGCTCATCTTCCGCGACCCTATCTCCGCAAAGCCTCAGGAACCGAATGACGCAACGCTGCTCAGACTTTGCGATGTTCACAATATCCCCGTGGCAACAAATATAGCTACCGCCGAGGCGCTTATCCACGCCCTCGACCGCGGCGACCTTGACTGGCGTAACATCGTCAATCCGGGGATCTCTTGATAAAAGATTTTTCAAAGCCGTCTCTTGTGGGACGGCTTTTTTGTTTGGAGGTGACACCATGCGTCTGACGGAACTTACCGAAGAAGCTCTCACCGATGAGCTTATCGACAGGCTGATCTTTGACCGCAGCTTCTTCTATAACGGCGGGAAAGCCGATATCATAATGGTGCTGGGCAGCAGGAAGGGCTGCAAACACCGCGTCCCCGCTGCAGCTGAGATATTCCGCGCAGGGGGAGCGCCTCTGCTGCTGTTCTGCGGCGGCAAGGTGCAGGATACCCCGCTGGGACATATGGCGGAGTACATCTCAATGCTCAGAGCCGCCGATTCGCTGGGCGTCCCGCGGGATGTCATCATCACCGAGGAACGCTCCCTCACCACCGAGGAGAACTTCGCCTTTGCCCGCAAGATACTCGAAGAACAGCTGCCACAGTGCAGGAACATCATTCTTGTCACCGCTCACTACCATATGCGGCGGGCTCTGCTGATGGCGGAGCGCGGTCTGCAGGGATACAACATCATCCCCGCCGCCGCCCTGTCGGGAAGCTGCACCGCCGACGGCTGGAAACTCACCGAAAGAAGCCGGGCCAAAGCCCGCGAAGAAGCCCTGAAACTGCGCTGGTACGCCGAGCAGGGCCGCATCGATGATATGGAGGTATGACAAGCTCCGTTAACGGTCGGCTTTCCAGCTTTTGTATAAGTCGTAAAAAATCAAAAAAGGGCTTGCAAATTCCACCGAAATGATGTATAATAACTTTATATAGGAAAGTAAATTCTTATGAAAGGATCGAAAAATATGAAAAAGAAAATTTTTGCAGGCATCACCGCACTCGTCATGACTTCGGCACTTATGGCAGGCTGCGGAAGCGAAAAGAACGACAGCTCGTCGGAAAAGGCTGAAACTACTGCGGCTGAGACCACTACGGCAGCCACAGAAGAGGCTCCCGCCGAGACTACCACCGAAGAGGTAAACTACAACGAAGGCCTCAAAGCGCCCGTAAGCACCGAGAAGATCAACCTCAACGACGGCTTCACCGCTAATATGTACGCGAGAGCACTGTACAACGAGGGCGATACCTCAAGACTCGGCGCTAAGCTGAAGGCTGCAGTCGAGCTTGCCGCCGACAAGGATATGGAAGCTCCCGAAAAGGCTAAGCACGCTACCAAGATAGCTTTCATCGGCGACTCCATCACCGCAGGCTCCAAGGCTTCCACCGATAATCAGTACACCAACGTCCTCACAAAATGGTGGGACGAGAACATCAGCTACTACTGGAACGCTACCAACGCAGGTATCGGCGCTACCGATTCCTACCTCGCCGTTCACAGAGTTGACGAGGAAGTGCTCAAGGACGAGCCCGATATCATCTTCATCGAGTTCATCAACGACGGAAACAACGATTTCTACAAGGCAACTATGGACAGCCTCGTGAGAAAGTGCCTCTCCGCACCTAACGATCCTGCGGTCATCATGATCGAGATGACTATGGACGACGGCAGCAGCGCACAGGACGTTCACTCCGAGATCGGTCTGAAATACAATATCCCGATAATCTCCTACCACGACGCAGTTATCCCCGAGATAGAGGCGGGCAACTTCGCATGGACTGACATCTCCCCCGACAACATACACCCGAATGATCTGGGTCACAAAATGCTGGGCGATATGCTGGCGAGATTTTTAAGCGACACCATCGACAACCTCGAATACATCGACACCGATTCCGTGACACACTTCGACGGAAGCATCGAGTCTCCCACAGGCGACAAGTACCACGACGCATCGCTTCTCGACTGCGAACAGGCAGAAGTCACCGAGAACGAGGGCTTTGAGAACAACGCGGATCCGTGGAATTTCCAGCAGAACCTGACCTGCGAGGACGGCGGTACCGCCACCTTCGAGCTGGAGTTCAAGAATCTGGGACTGCTCTACTACACCACCACCGACGGCAAGAGCGGTGTAGCGTCCATCACCATTGACGGCGAGTTAGTCACCGAGATCAACGCCGAGTTCACAGACGGCTGGGGCGACTATGCGAAGAAACAAGA